>WQXE01000001.1 GCA_009784995.1 Treponema sp.
CCGGATCGGTTACACCGAAAACTTGAAGTAGACTTGTTACAAAACTTTGTGCTTGTGCTTCTTCGTTTTTAGCGTCTTGCCAGCGTTTTGAAAACTTAATGGCGTTTGCCTGTATTTCTTCCCAAGATAGTTTCATTTTGTAATTATTGCATATTTTCTTAATAAAATCAAAGAAAAGCCTTCTCTTATCTATCCCAATTCTCTAGACAGCATCTAGAGAATCTCCTCTCCCCCTTTACCACCCAAACTTGTCCATATCCACAAATCCGTCCGCGGAAACTTCAACACCTTCGCCGCGTAAGAGTGTTAGCTGCAACTGTCTGCCGTCGCCTTCTAACGCGATGGTACCGTTGGAGCGGATAACTCTGTGCCAGGGAAGATTATATTTTTCGGACATGGAATGAAGTGTTCTGACAGTTTGCCTTGCGCCGTTGGGGATTCCAGCTTTCAGCGCGATGTCGCGGTAGCTGGAAACCTTGCCGGCAGGTATGGCGAGAATTTGTTCGATTATTTTGCGGGTGTTTTCGGTCATTAAATCTTTTTTCCGGGATATAATTTTTTCAGAATACTTTTTATAAAGCCAAATTTTCCCTTACACCTGGAACCATTTCCATCATTTCGTTAATGTTTTTGCAAGTGGCAAAATCTTCGCAAGCGCCGCAGTTGACAATGCCTTTTGTCATGGCGCATTTGCGCATTTCGCACTCAGAACAATGACCGATGAGTATACCTGTGCCTTTGCAGCCGGTACAATTGATCATTTCGGGTGTGAAATCAAAGTTATGCGCGACTTTCCATTCGGCGGCGGTTTTTTCGCGCAGCGCCTGATCATCATTTTTGTGGGCTAGGTACGCTCCGCACTGCGCGCAGTCTAAACCGCAGTAAGCAATCAATTTTTCCATATTTTCCTCCATTTTTTTGATAGTTGTTCCAAAACAACTCTTACTATCTGTATGTATAGTATATTTATATTGTCTTGTCAATACCCTTTGGGGGGTAAAGTATTCATTTTTTATTTATGAAAAAATTGTAAAAATTTAAGAAAAATATTTATAAATCTATTGAATTTCAGCTAACAGTAAGATAAAATAATACATGTGCGCGTAACAACGCGTTAATATTAAAGTAAGTGAGAAAAATATGAAAATGCGTTTTATTACCAAATTAGCATTGGGTATTTCCGCTTTATCAGTCGCGGGTTTAATCACAACTTACATTATAGTAAACACAATCGTCCATAATATAATATCAGATAACGTAATTACAATAGCTCAGCGCGAACAGGCTATTTACGCGAGCGAAATAGATTCCTGGTTTAATGTAGCCAATCAAACCTTGGATACTCTGGCAACCGCTTTAAGCGCGAAAACTTCTGATAAAGATTATGTGCCTGTCCTGGAAAGTTTTGTAAAAAAATATGATTTTATAGGCAATATTTTTATTGGTTATACAAACGGGCATACACTAAATGGAATAGGCTGGATTCCTGAAGAAGGCTGGTCGCTTTTTGACCGCCCCTGGTATCATGCCGCTCTGTTAGCTGGTGAGGGAAATATAGCCAGGATTAATCCTTTTTGGTCTCACTCTGGTTCGGAAGTTGTTGTCGCTGTTAGCACGTTTCTTCCGAAGTTAAACGGAATTGGAGCTGTCTTGGGTTTTTCCATCACTTTAGAAGCCGCGTTAGAAAGGGTTAACCAATTTTCTGTTTTAGGAGACGGTTATCTAATTTTAGCGACAGATAATGGCCAGGTAATTGTTCACCCGCAGCCCTATTATACACTTGGTCCAAACGCTGAAGTTATCAATCTTCGCGATATTGATAACGGCGATTTTATAATGGACTGCATCGCTGACAGAATATTTATATCGCGAATAAACGATAGTATTTTAGGAGCTTCTTATTTTATCGCTTCTCCGTTGGAAGGTATAAACTGGAAATTAATTTCGATTATTCCAATGGAAGCGACACAAGCGCTTATCAACAATAATTTAGCGGTTATTATGACTTCCTTCGCTGTTTTTTTAATTGTTCTTTTCGCGGTTACTATGGTAATTATTTCATTTCTCGCGAAAAATTTGGAAGCCGCTTCCCAAAAAGCGCACACCGCCAATGTCGCGAAAAGCAATTTCCTCGCCAACATGAGCCACGAAATTAGAACACCCATGAACAGTATTATTGGATTTTCAGAGCTTGCGTTAGACGATAAACTTTCCGATCGCGCGAAAGATTATCTTATAAAAATACAGGACAATTCAAAATGGCTTTTACAAATTATAAATGACATACTTGATATTTCCAAAATAGAATCCGGAAAAATGGATTTGGAAAAACTCCCGTTTGATATACAGGAAATGCTTATTAATTGCCGCACGGTAATTACTCCAAAAGCAATGGAAAAAAACCTTTTACTTCATTTTTACGCTGAACCGTTTGTAGGAAAAGTTTTATTGGGAGATTCAATAAGACTGCGTCAGGTACTTTTAAATCTTCTTTCCAACGCGGTAAAATTTACAAATAACGGCATAATTAAACTTCAGATTATCATAAAAAATCAAACAGAAAATACTATAACTTTACTTTTTGAATTAAAAGATTCAGGTATTGGCATGACGCAGGATCAAATAGATAAAATATTTGACAAGTTTACCCAGGCGGAAGCCGGAACTACACGTAAATACGGAGGAACGGGCTTGGGGCTCGCTATAACAAAAAATATTGTAGAGCTTATGGGTGGGAAGTTAAATGTAGAAAGTATACCAGCTGTTGGCAGCAAATTCAGTTTCGAATTGATATTTGAAACTATAAACAAAGAAGAAAAAAACAGTAATGAAACAAGAATTATACACAGTGAACTTAAAAAACCAGCGTTCAATGGAGAAATCCTGTTGTTTGAAGATAATGAAATGAATCAACAAGTTATTCGCGAACATTTATCGCGAGTCGGGATGAAAACAGTTGTGGCGGAAAACGGTAAAATTGGTTTAAATATATTAAAAGAACGTTTGTTAAAAGGCGAAAAACTGTTTGATTTAATTTTTATGGATATATATATGCCGGAAATGGACGGTATAGAAGCCGCGGAAAAAATTTTATCGCTTGGAATTAAAACTCCTATAGTAGCCTTGACAGCTAACATTATGTCACATGACAGGGAACTTTATATAACCAAAGGCATGAAAGACCATTTAAGTAAACCGTTTACTTCGCAGGAATTGTGGAGTTGTCTTATGAAATATTTTACTCCAATCACATGAAATAATTAGGAGGTGAAATTATGAATACAGAAACCAATAACAGTGTGCTTATTGTTGATGACGATAAAGCAAACCTTTTGGAATTAATTCATATATTAAGACCTGAATATAAATTATATTCAGCCAAAGACGGTGTTTCGGCTTTAAAACTGGCGCGGGAAAATAAACCGGATCTTATACTGTTAGACATAGTACTGCCGGGTTTGAGCGGTTATGAAGTTTTGGCGAAATTAAAAGAATCAGATAACACAAATGATATCCCCGTAATTTTTATAACAGGAATAAGTGAAACCGAAGATGAAAATACAGGACTTTCTTTGGGAGCGGCCGACTATATCCGCAAACCTTTCGCGCGTCTTGTCGTCCTTCGCAGAGTCCGCCACCAAATAGAAATCGTCAATCTGCGGCGTGAATTACTCGCCGCGAAAAATATGGAGAAATAAAAAGTGGATATAAAAAAAATGAACATTAGAAAAAGAATACTAATACCTATGGTCATATTAACAATCGGATGCGGTATTTCTGTTTTAATTTCATCAATAGTACTTTTTCATAATGAGCTTGAGCGTAACCTTCAGGAAAAAATTAATATCGCGATAAATGTACTTGAACAAACAATAAGCGACTTTAAAACAAATACCTATATCGCCGCGTTTAACATGACAGGTAATCCGGAATTAATATCCGCGGTAAGAAGCCAAGATCGCGACGAATTATCAAAAGCGGCGGAAAGATTAAGCGTTCTCGCGCGTCTTGAAATAGGTACTATTTTAGACAAATACGGCAATGTACTTTTAAGGGTGCACAACCCCGATATTTTCGGCGATAACGCTTCTGATCTACCTCATATAAAATCAGCTCTTAATGGAGAAATAAGCGTTTACATTATGGAAGGTCCTGTATTAGCGCTCGCTGTAGCGGCAGGCGCGCCAATTTATGACGAGAACATGAATATAGCAGGAGCTGTAACTTTCGCTATCAGATTAGACGATCAGGCGTTTGTTAATAGAATGCAAGCGTTAACAGGATGCGAAATAAGTATTTTTAACAGCAGGGGGCGTGTAGCGACAACCCTTTCAGCGGCGGACAGCACCATTATCGCGAATATCGAACTTTACAGACAAATAAATGAAACTGTATTCGCGGGAAACACTTTTACAACAAAGCTGTAATTCGCGAGCGGAGAAATAATAGGAAAATATGTACCGGTATACAGTTCTGAAGTAAGCGGCGCGAATGTAACCGGAATTTTATTCGCGGGTTATTACACAGCAAGGGACATGAATAAAATAAATTATTTTATTTTTAACGGAATACTTATAACATTGGGAGTGATTATAATTTGTATTATTATGGTATTGCGTATTTCCGCGGCTATTCAGGAAAGACATGATATTTTTATAAAAGAAATAGATAAAACAAATACGGCTTTACGTTATTCACGCGAAGAAGCGGAAAAAGCGAATGAAGCCAAGTCAAGTTTTCTTGCCAACATGAGCCACGAAATAAGAACACCAATGAACAGCGTCATTGGGTTTTCGGAGCTCGCGTTAGACGACACTGTATCCGATCGCACAAGGGATTATCTTGTTAAAATTCAGGATAACTCTAAATGGCTTTTGCAGATTATTAATGATGTATTGGATATTTCTAAAATCGAATCGGGAAAAATGGATTTGGAAAGAGTCCCCTTTGATATGCATGAAATGTTTATCAACTGCCGTACGATAATTATGCCAAAAGCGATAGAAAAAAATCTTTTACTTCATTTTTACGCCGAACCGTCCGTAGGGAAGGTTCCTTTGGGCGATCCTGTAAGACTTCGTCAGATTCTTTTAAACCTCCTTTCCAACGCCGTAAAATTCACAAATACAGGTATGATAAAACTTCAGGCGACAGTAAAAAAACAAACAGAAAATTCTATAACTATGTCTTTTGAAGTAAAAGACAGCGGTATCGGCATGACTCAGGAGCAAATTAATAAAGTATTTGATAAATTTATTCAGGCGGAAATTGGAACAACCAGAAAATACGGAGGCACAGGGCTTGGGCTTACCATAACAAGAAATATTGTAGAGTTAATGGGTGGAAGTCTTAATGTAGAAAGCGCTGTCGGAGTCGGAAGTAAATTCAGTTTTGAACTTACATTTGAAACAATAAACGAAGACGAAAATAAGCTTAAAGAAACAAAAATATTACACAGCGAACTTAAAAAACCAACTTTTAAGGGAGAAATCCTGTTATTCGAAGATAACGCCATGAATCAACAGGTTATTCGCGAACATTTATCGCGGGTCGGGTTAAAAACAGTTATAGCGGAAAACGGAAAAATCGGCATTGATATTCTAAATGAACGCGCGCGAAAAGGTGAAAAACCTTTTGATCTTATTTTCATGGATATACACATGCCGGAAATGGACGGCATAGAAGCCGCCGAGCGAATTATAGAAATGGGAATAAAAATACCAATTGTCGCGATGACAGCTAACATTATGTCTCACGACAGAGAATTGTACATAACAAAAGGCATGAAAGACCACGTAAGTAAACCTTTTACATCGCAGGAATTGTGGAGCTGTCTTATGAGATATTTTATTCCAGTCACATGGCAGAACGAAGATGAAATCCAGTTAAAAAAATCAGAAAATGAACTGCGTCAAAAATTATATGATAATTTTGTAAAAACAAATAAAAATAAAATATTAGAAATTCAAAACGCTATAAATTCAGGCGAAATAAAAACGGCTCACAGACTCGCGCATACACTGAAAAACAACGCGGCTCAGCTTGAAAAAGTTTTATTGCAACGGGCGGCGGAAAATGTGGAAAAGCATTTAAAAGAAAACAAAAAACCAATTACAATGCAGCAAATGGCTGTCCTGGAAATAGAGTTAAACGCTGTTCTCGCGGAACTTTCGCTTCTTAGAAATGATGATGTAATACAATCTGTATCGTCCGAATCGCTTGACGAAAACGCGGTAAAAGATTTAATCAAAAAATTAAAACAAATGTTAAAAACTCAGGATACGGATTGTTTAAATCTTGTCGAAAAAATCAGATTAATACCGGAAAGCGAACATATAATCACATTCATTGAGGATTTAAATTTTGAACAGGCGCTGGAAGCTGTTATAAAACAATTTCCTTAAGTTAAAAAATCGAAACAAATGTGTCTTAGTATTATTTTTTTAAACTTTTAAACGTTACAAATATATTAAAAAGAATCGGGTCAAGCTTGCGGTACTTTAAAACATAATCATTCCACATTACATGAATGGCTTCGCTGTGATTTAATACCTTACATGTAACGCGGCTTTCGCGCTGTTAAAGTTAAAGTTAACTTCACCTTCGTTATATTCTACAAATGAATCTTTTCCAATATCGTGAATTAATAATCCCAATGCCCAATTATAAAAATAATTAACCGGGATAGCTCTCATACCTTTGTAAAAAACAATTTGTACCAAATGTGTACTAAAAGAGAAAAAATAAAATAATTTTAATAATTTAAAAAAAGTATATTATTATAGTTATAAAGGTTATATTATTTTTTTGGTATTTTTATCACAGCGATTGTTCCTTTTTCCGATTCACCGGAAATTTCAAATGTTCCGCCGCATTGATCTTTTAATCTTTGCCTGACATTTTCAATACCTATATGTGCTTGCATATTTTCAAACAGCTTATCCGTGTTATACCCTGCGCCGTCATCTGACACAGTCACAATAAATTCTTTTTCAGCTTCACGAACGGAAATATTTATAGTTCCGCCGCCTTCTTTTTGACCTATACCGTGTTTAACCGCGTTTTCTACAATCGGTTGTATTGAAAGCGGAGGCAGCATAAAACCGGAAGCTTCTATGTTATAAACAACATTCAACGCGTCCTTGTACATTGTTTTTTCCAAATCAAGATAACCTTTTACATGTTCCAATTCTTTTTCAACACTAATCAAACCTTTATCATTGAGTGAATCCATATTGCTTCGCAGATACGCCGAAAAATCCACCGTCGCTTTTTTCGCTTTTAACGGGTCTTCATCACAAAGTTGGGCGATCGCGGACAAAGCGTTATACAAAAAATGCGGTTGAATTTGCGAAAGCATTATAGATACCTTACTTTGGGTTAGTTCCAGTTCTTTTTGTTTAATTTGCTGCGACAATTCACTTTGAATACTAGCGTAGTAAATTAAAACAGCAAGCGTTATGGAAAAATTGATTAACGACAATCTCCATAAAAATAATTCTATCAAAATAGCCGCTATTGGCAGAACCGCGTATGACAAAAGTGTTAACAGTTCTCTTATACTCAAAAACTTTTTATAAACGATAAGCAAACCTGTACCGATAATCATACAGCCAAACGAAAGAAACCGGCTAAACAGTAACCAGTCGTTAAGTTCTCTTAGTACCATATAATGGCTTAGGTCTGTCATATAATACATGGCAAAAGGCAATAAAACGATAGTCATCGCGATATCGATAAAACAAAAAGCCACCGCTATGTACGCGGCTATTTGGGCAGCTTTAGAAATCGTTGTTTTCTCTTTAAGAATGGTTATTACTAATTGAATATAAAATATTAATATAACAGGTCCAAAAAGAGGAATTAATATAATCAACGCTTTCGTCAAAATTGAATTATCCGCGATTGGCGTGATGTTAAAAATATTTTCTGTGATTATTACAAATAAACCTATAATATTAATTATAATAATACGGATAAAAATACGGCTGCGCTTTAACTTTCTGTATTCGCTTGTCATAACAAAAAATAAAATCAATATGCAAATAATAACGTTTATAATATTTATTGTTATATCAATATAGTCTGCCGAATACATTTTTTTACTCCGCTTTAAGCTTTAAGGTTAAAATTCCACTTTAAGTTTTCCGCCCAGCTATACTGAGCCATGTATTCACCCGCGTAAGCGTTTACGCAAGACATGTCGCCTTTCATAAACTGGTAACTGTCGCATATTATTTTATCAGGAATTATCGCGATGCTGTTGTGCCGTTTTAATACAATATCGTCAGCTCCGGCAGCGTTCAGCGTTTTAATTAAATCACTGATTAATTTACGCAAATACGCTTTTAAATTTTCAGTATCTGATTTTTCTTCCCACAATACAGCGCAAAGTTCGTTCATATTTACAGCGGCGCCATTGCGGTTAATTAAATAAGCGAATAATTCCTTCGTTTTATTGTAACGGAATTTTAAAGAAATGCCGTAAGAAAAAACATCAAAGTTTCCAAAGGTCTGCGCGTACAGCCGCGCGCTGTTTTTTTGCTCGAGTGGATACCGTAAATTTTTTATTTCCCGTTCTACGGCTTCTTTTGTAACCGGTTTTAAAATGTATCCGCTTGGATAAAGCCCAAACGCTTCGGTTGAATATTTGGAATAAGCCGTCACAAAAATTATATTAATTTTAGGATTTAATTCTTTTAATTCTTTTGCCAAATCAAGACCGTTCATACCCCACATTTTGATGTCTAAAAACGCTATATCGCAAGGATTATCTTTAGCGAATACAAGCAGCTCTGATGGTTTATTAAACGCGAAAACCATCGCCCGCGGACGCGCCTCGTTTATTGAACTAATCAAAAGTTTGAGAGCCGGTTCATTGTCATCAATGGCAAGTATTTTCATTATATTTATTTTACATTAATTTACGTTTTTATTCAAAGAAAATAATTAATATCCCGGACAATCACTTTAAAACAACCTGTTTCGCGATAGTCAGCCGCCAGCGAAGCAGCCACAACAGCGCCGCCGCGATACGCAGCGCGAAAATAATCGCGAACGCGTAACGCAATCCGTTTAAATCGCCGCCTAAAGCGCGGTAAAGAGTTATTCCGGCTACAGGCATAACAGCGTTTGACAAACAGATAAGACAGGCGAAAACCGACATGGATAAACTTCTGTTTTCCTCGTCAACAACCAGTAAAAGGCACTGGAATAAATTCAATGTAATGGTCGCGAAAGGAATATGCGCGATTATATGTAACACTACAAAAAGATGAGGTCCCAAAGAAGGCGGCAAACTTACGGCGACAATCATAAAAACAGGACACAAACTTAAACCCAGAATACCAAAAGTAAAAGGAAGTACAACACCGTGTTTTTCATTTTTGCGGCTCCAGAATTTTAACGTTAACAATTGAATCGCCGCCGCTCCCAAAGGAGCTAACCCAAGCTGGAACTCATTCATATGCAAATAATTTACCTGGCTAATAAAATATAAAGTCCAGTCAAAATGCCATGTCGCGTGAAAAAACAGCGCCACAGCGGCAAACATTAAAAATGGTTTATTGCGCGAAAGAGACGCGAATGATCTTTTTATTTCAGGTAATGTAATACGCTTTGGAACAATCGAGCGGCTTCTTCTGAATTTATTAAAATTAAAAATCGCCAAAAGAAATACCAATATCGAAACAATAAAAAATATTTGATGCGCGATAATTTTTCCGTTTAAACTTCTGATACACGCGAGTATTATTCCCGTTAAAAGAGGCGCGATCATACTGATAAATAAAAAGATACGTGTTCGCAGCGTAAGTACATAATTTCTGTTGGTCAAATCTACAACGGTAGGAAAAAATGACTGCCACGCGATGTTATGTAAAGCTAACGCCGCGCCCGCGAACGAAAGCGAACCTAAAAAAAACGCGATGGAATAAGAACCGGCATAAGGCGATAAAACGCAAAACAGGTATCCTAGCATAACCACAACCAGCATGATTATTACAATACGCTTTTTATTACGCAAGCTGTCCATTAAAAGACCGCCGGGAATTAAGACCAGCATGGTAAAAATCTGCGGAAGAAATTGTATAAGACTTAATTGAAATTCATCCGCGCCCAAACGCATCGCGAACAAATTATAATTATTAATGGCGATACTGGTCGCGAAAGCGATAAAAAATCCGTCCGCTATATAACGAGCGGCAATGGGATTTACCTTAACAAATTTTATGATTTTAGCGGGCAGATACTTAAATAGAAGCACAAAAGTCCTTTAGTGACTACACCATTAATGATATTTTGATTATATGTTAATTACCAAAAAGAATATAGATTTATTAACAGTTTTCTCCTATAATGTAATAATATATTAAATAAATGTATAGTTTTTATTTATTATGGGATAAGTTATGAAAAATATGAAGAAAATTAAGAATATAGTCCCATTTCTGATAAGAATAAATGTAATATTAATAGTTTTTGCCGTTTTTTTGATACTTTTAAGCTGCGAAGATAAATCAAATGTACCCTTTTCAGTTATAGAAGAATCGGAAAACATGATGAATACGGAATCCCGGCGTATGTGGTATTTTATCGGAATTTCCATGACGTTAATTGTCCTTTTCCTTTTGTTATTTCTATTTTACAAAAATATTAACGAGGGAAAAAGGCTTGAAAAACTTGTTGTAGATCGAACGGAAAAAATGCACGAAGCTAATCTGCAAAATGAACTGCAGATCGCTAAATTAAAACTCGCGGTCCACGCTACAAAAATAGGTTTATGGGATATGGAAATTGTGCGCGACGATCCTGTAAACCCGAATAATGTTTTTAACTGGTCGGATGAATTCAGATATATGCTCGGATATTTTAGCGAAGAAGATTTCCCGAATCTTTTACACAGCTGGAGTGATTTACTTCATCCAGAAGATAAAAAAAGAACCCTTGAATCTTTTAAAAATCATATAATGGATTTAACAGGCAAAACTCCTTACGATCTTGAATATAGACTGCTTCGCAAAAGCGGCGAATACGCGTACTATCACGCTTCGGGAGAAACAATCCGCGACAAAGACGGCAACGCCATCCGTGTAGCCGGGTCTCTTATAGACATTACAGAAACCAAAAATATTTTATTTTATAAAGACAGGCAAAGGATAGAAGCGGAAGCCGCGAATAAAACTAAGTCCAACTTCCTTGCCAACATGAGCCATGAAATAAGAACACCCATGAACAGTATAATCGGGTTTTCGGAGCTGGCTCAATTTGATGAAATACCGGAAAAAACAAGAGAATATTTAGGTAACATTCAGGAAAACGCGAAATGGCTTTTAAATATTATCGACGATATTTTAGACATATCAAAAATTGAATCAGGTAAAATTATGCTTGAACATATTCCATTTGACTTGTCCGATATATTCACGCGCTGCCAGTCGGCGATTTCTCCCAGGGCGGAAGAAAAAGGAATTACTCTTTATTGTTACGCGGAACCTTCCATCGGAAAAAAACTTTTAGGCGATCCTGTTAGACTTCGTCAGGCGCTTATGAATCTTCTTTCCAACGCTGTAAAATTTACAAATACCGGAACTGTCAAACTGATGGCGTCATTCAAAGAAGCAAGCGAAACAAGCGTGTCGATACAATTTGAGATAAAAGATTCCGGTATCGGCATGAACCAGGAACAAATCGAAAAAATATTTAATCCGTTTGTACAGGCGGACGAAAGCATAACCCGCAAATTCGGCGGAACAGGTCTTGGTCTTTCCATTACAAAAAATATTATCGATCTTATGGGAGGAAACCTTACTGTAGAAAGCGCCAGCGGAATAGGCAGCAAGTTCAGCTTTGAAATTAAATTTGATTTAATCGACGATGCGGACGTTATATCATTACATAATAGCGATATTAATATTCTGGAAAAACCGAATTTTACCGGAGAGGTTTTAATCTGCGAGGACAATATTTTAAACCAGCAGGTTATCTGCGATCATCTGGAAAGAGTGGGACTAAAAACGATAATAGCAAATAACGGTAAAGAAGGTGTAGATCTTGTAGCGCAAAAACTTGTAAACAATGAAAAACCGTTTGATTTAATTTTTATGGATATACATATGCCCGTAATGGACGGGCTTGACGCCGCGTCAAAAATGTCCGATTTGGGAATAAAAACGCCGATTGTCGCGTTAACGGCGAATGTTATGTCCAATAAACTGGAACTATATAAAGATAATGGAATGTCTGACTGCCTCGCGAAGCCGTTTTCATCTCAGGAATTATGGAAATGCCTTGTAAAATTTATTTCTGTCGAAAGTTATTCATCCATAGATAAACACATTCTTTCCGCGGAAGAAGAAAAAACACAGCAAAAACTGCGGATTAATTTTGTAAAAGAAAATCAGGAAACTTATAACAAAATAAAAGAAGCGATAACAAACTTGGATATAAAACTGGCGCACAGAATCGCGCATACATTAAAAAGCACAGCCGGGCAAATCGGCAAAAAACAGCTTCAAGCGGCGGCGGCGGCTGTAGAATTAAAACTTTCGCGGGGAAATAATCAGGTTAGTAAAGAACAAATGAAAACCCTTAAAGCGGAATTAAAAATAGCGCTGGACGATCTAACACCCTTATTAAAAAAAGAAAACAAAAAAGAAATAAGCAAAATATCAGACTTAAATATAATACTGGAAATTCTGGAAAAACTGGAACCTTTAATATATAATAATGACACAGAGTGTTTAAATTTTTTGGACGAAATTTATTCCATACCGGGCGCTGATGAACTGGCGCGGCACATAGAGGATTATAATTTTAAACACGCGCACACAGCGCTTCAAAATCTAAAAAAGGAATTTGATCATGAATAAGAATAAAAAAAACAGCGTTCTTATTATTGATGATGAAAAATCAAATATAATCGCGCTTACAAATATTTTGAACACGGATTACGCGGTTTACGCGATAAGAGACAGCCGTGAAGCGATTGAAGCGGCGGAAAAAGACAAACCCGATGTAATACTTTTAGACATACTAATGCCGGAAATGGACGGTTACGCGGTAATAGAGGGATTAAAAAATTCCGAAAAAACACGCGACATACCGGTAATTTTTATAACAGGTCTTGATTCAAGCGAATCCGAAGAAAAAGGGCTCGCGTTGGGAGCCGCGGACTATATAACAAAACCATTTAGAACTTCTGTTGTAAAACTTAGGGTTCAAAACCAGATTAAATTAATCGAACGGCTTCGCCAGCAGACATTGATGACAAAAATATCACAAAACTTTTTATCTGACACTCATATAGAAATATTGTCTACAGACACCCTGCGAATGGTAGGCGAGTTTATGGACATAGCGCAGCTTTTACTTTACATGAATGATACCGAAAGCAATAGGCTTATATGCCAAAATGAATGGATAAACCCAAAGCTTAATTTGGAAACACGCATCGGCGGCAAATTTGATCTTAGCGAACCTATGTTAAATGTTATTAACGGCTTGCTCGCGAGCGGAAACTCCAGCATTCATTCAAACGATCCAACCTACAAAGAAGTAATGAAACCATACCGCAAAAATTTCCATAATTACATAACAACTCCAATTTTTATTAAAGGCGCGTTGTTCGCGGTACTGGATTTCTCAAGGGAAGATGACGGACGCGAATGGAATAAAAGCGAAATAAATCTCGCGGAATTAGTTTCCAGCGTTTTCGCGGGTGTTTTTAAACGTAACGCCATTGAGCATGATTTAAATGTCGTGTTAAAACTTAAAGCCGATCTTATAACCGCGAAAGAAAGAGCCGAACACCTAAGCCGCGCCAAAAGCGAATTCTTAGCCAGAATGAGCCACGAAATGCGCACTCCCATGAACGGCATAATAGGCATAATGGAATTAATCAAACTTGGAAATATCCCGGAAGATATGAGCGGATATATAAAAATTATCGAAAAAGCCTCCAACGATTTACTGCATCTTATAAATGATGTCCTTGATATATCAAGTATGGAATACGGCGTATTAAAACTTACCAATTCAGTTTTTAATACTGAAGCGATGTTTAAAGAAATTATAGAAACCACATGTTACAACGCTTCCAAAAAGCAGCAAACTGTTAAATCCAAACTTGATCCTACAATACCGGTTTCGCTAAAGGGTGATGAAAAACGCTTAAAACAGGTTATAACAAACCTGCTGGCAAACGCGATTAAATTTACCCCAGACGAAGGTGAAATTTATTTTGAATCGCGGGTAATAAATATTGATAACGAAACTGTAACATTACAATTCAATGTTACAGACAACGGCATAGGAATCGCGAAAGAACAGCAGGATAAACTCTTTTTAATTTTTGAGCAAATAGACGGCGGTTTATCCAGAGAACACGGCGGTATAGGACTAGGTCTCGCGCTTTCAAAAAGAATTGTCGAAATGATGGACGGAAAAATCTGGGTTGAATCCGATATTAATAAAGGCGCCGCGTTTAATTTTACCTGTAAACTGCGAATAACCGATTAAAGATTTTTATTTAACCCGCGATTTCCCCGGCTTTTTGTGTTATAGAAATAATCTTTTTATAATCTCCCCGCAGAAGGTTAACAGAAATTTCTTCTATTATATTTTTTATTTCAGAAGACCAAACCTTTTGTTCCAAATCGGCTAACGCTTCTTTAACAGCGTTTTTATTGTATTTTTCGCTCGCGTCTTTTATTTCGTTCATTCTTTTTCGAAATAAATCTATATCGGAAGCTGAAACTTCTGATACGCTGTCCGTCTTTTGTATTTTAAATTTTTCTATTATAGATAAAAGCGCGCTAACTAAAGCGGGTGTTTCATTAACCATTGTGTCAAAATCGCCGGTTTGAGCGGCTTTTTCCAGCTTCAGCGCGAGATCGGAATGTGTACTTTCTTTAACATTCGCGAGAGCGTTTTTTATTCCATGTACGGCGATAATATAAGATTCCAGTTCCTCGTCATTTAAACTATTTAATTTATCTTTAAATGAATCCAGTATACTTAGTGTATTTTGAGCGTCAAGAACAAAAAACCGCTTTAATCTAACCTCCGCGTCATCTTCTTGTTCTATATTATTATCCATTTCTGTATTTACCTTTTTTGAGTTTTTATTTCGTAAAAATTGTGTCAACAAGAGATCTAATTCGCGCGAATCAACCGGTTTCGCCAAAAAGCCGTCAAAACCATTATCCAAAAACTTTTGTTCCTGGCCGCTTAAGACATTCGCGGTTAAAGCGACGATCGGACGGATATAACCCAATTGACGAATTATTTTTACAGCTTCAATGCCGTTCATTTTAGGCATCATATGATCCATAAAAATTATGTCGTAATTGCCTTCGTCTTTAATTTTTTCGATTGCTTCAATTCCGCTTTTGGCGGTTTCAATTTTAAAACCATAAGGAAGCAATAATCCTTTGGCGACATACAGATTAGATTCAATATCATCAACAACCAATACTTTGTTGTTGGAAAGATATTCTTCGATAACCTGCTCGTTCATAATATGTTTTGTGCTTTGGAAAGTAAAGTTTTTTAAACTTTCGACGATTTCGGCGCCGCAAAGTTCGCTGCCGTGTATACTCTGCGGCAGGTGTACTGTAAACACAGATCCCTTGCCGACTTCGCTTTCTACAAATATCTCTCCGTCCAGTAATTCAACAAGGCGTTTTGTAATGCTCATGCCAAGACCTGTGCCGGGAATATAATTATTTGTATCCAAGTTAAAACGCTCATATTCGCTAAAAAGCCTTTTAAGCTGCTCTTTATTCATACCCTGTCCCGTATCACTTACCTTAAAAATAAGCGTAAGCGACTGCCTGTTCTCGCCGGGTTCAAAAGAAAAGGACAGCGTAACTTTGCCTGATTCTGTGTATTTAAACGCGTTGGATAAAAGGTTATTTAGTATTTGTTTTATACGAAGTTCATCGCCGATAAGCTCAAGTGGTAATTTTTCATCTATCTGTAAAATAAATTCGATTGGTTTGCTTTCATAACGGAAACGGTTTAACTGCACAGTGTTATTAATAAAGATCGAAATATCATACTGCTTTTGAATTATTTCCAGTTTACCCGCCTCGATTTTTGAGAAGTCAAGAATGTCGTTAATAATATTTAAAAGAAGGCTGCCGGATTCATATATTTTTCTAAAACCTTCATCAGCGTTGGCGCCCGCGAATGTGTCTGTCGAAAATTCTTTTTTCTGTAAAAAGATTTCTGATATGCCGAGTATCGCGTTCATCGGCGTGCGTATTTCATGGCTCATTTGCGCGAGGAAAGTACTTTTCGCGCGGTTACTTTGCTCGGCGAGTTTTTTGGCGGCGACAAGCTCTGTAATGTTAATAACGTGCTGCAAATGAACTTTTCTGCCGTCATACCAGTTGATATAACAATCAGAATGAAGAACAGTTATGTCGCTTACCTGATCATATTCTTCCCAAACAACAATATTATTCGGGTCTTTATCCAATTGATGACACGGGCAAAAATCGCATTTTCTGTCATAATCCCTTCGGAAAACTTTATAACAATATTGCCCGACAACATCACCTTCGATGTTTAAAAACATTTTAAGGAAGTTATTGGCGAAAAGTATTTCGCCTGTATCAGGGACTGTTACATAAATACCGGCTTGAATACTGTTTAATATATTTTCAAGAGCGACAAGCGTATTATTTTTTAAAACTGTAGCTTCATACATTTTATTCAACGCGGCTTCCAGCATAACTTTATCTTCCTGATTTTTTATAATCAGCTGGTTACGAATTACCGCGTTGGCGCACATAAAAGCGACAGAACGCATAATGTCGGAACTGTTTTCGTCAAAATAACGTTCTTTTTGCCGGTCCTCAAAAAGCACAAACCCCCAAAAAGAATTATCAATTGATATAGGCGTGACAAATAACGAAAAAACTCCGAACGCTTCCAGCATCGCGGCTTCGGGAAGAAGTTTCGCGGGAGAGTTAATCGTTTCGCCGTTTGCCAAAAGCGGCTCCCATCTTGGCGCGAAATCTTTAGATAATATATCGATAAGTCCCGGTGTCGGCTCTGTGGTACCGCCTGACAATCTGTCCCAGCGGAAAATTTGGGATGTGTGCAAGCCATCATCCATTCTAAAATTTTGCCAAACAGAAAGCCTGTCCAAACCCAATTCGTCAATAATATGTTTTAACCCCGATGTCATAATTTCTTCAAATGATTTATTGTGCTGCGCCATAAAATCAATCGCGGTTTTGCTTAAAACTTCCAGTAATCTTTCGCGGTGTTTAATCGCGTCCATCATTTTTTCTTTTTCTACCAGTTCATTTTTATATAACTGCTGTGTCAGTTTATTTTTTCCAAGTAACATTGAAAGCGCGATAATAAGCCCCAAAAGTATAATACTGGAAACAGCCATAATCACGGCGAACAAATTCGCGTAATACGAACTTTGAATATCCATTAATCTGTTATAATTAAAAACACGGTTTTGCCAATCATGGTTAATTTTATCAACTTGCAGCAATTTGAGCGATTTATCAACAATGGAAAGAAGTATTGTTTCATTTTTGTTAAAACCAAATTTTGTTTCGATATGCTGATCAAAAACCATATTCACTTTAAAATCAAAAAGTTCCTGATAATGAGACAAATACAAAATACGTCTTTGAGTAGACATAACAAGATCAACTTCTCCGCGCTGTAACGCGTTAAAAGCCTGGTCAATATTGTCATATTCAAAAGTATTCCTGTGATTGGGAAACCATTGATTAAACATGGCTGTAAATGATGTACCGCGGGCTACACCGATTTTTTGATATGGAATTTCATTGAGTGTAACATTGTGGTAATCCAGCCGCGATATAAACGCGTAATGATCTTCCAATATAACAATATCAGACCAAATAAAATAATTTTCTCTCTCTTTGGTTTGCGCGACTTCAGGCGCGAAAGCCGCTTCCCCTTTTATTAGCATTTCATTAATTTCGGGCCAATTTGTATTTTCCGCGTGAACAACTTCAAATGATAAACCGGTAAACATGGAAATTTCATCAAGTAAATCAAAAAATATTCCCTGCCATTGTCTGTGATGTCTGTTATAAAAACTTAAAGGATAATTAGTGCTGTTAGCCGCGATTGGCACGCTTAAACCGCGGGAAGTAAGATTATTAATGTAAGCGCGCTCTTCGTCGTTAAGACGCGTGCGCAATTTATACGTAAGGTATTCATTATACCCTTGTTTATATAAATTACTTAAATGAGAGGTAGCGCCGCTTCGCTGAAGCTTTGTAAAAGCGGAAATAATCGGAGCCAAATCCCTGTTTGCTGTCGCCATAGAAACAGGATTAAAAATTAACGGATAAAAATCTTCTATAATAATATTATTATATTCAAGCGCGAATATTTCCGCGTTACTAGACGCGATAAAAGCGTCCGCTTCTCCATTCGCGAGCGCGAGGTAAGCTTCGGGAAAACCGTTAACCCAAACAGGCACATAAGAACCCGGCTGCGTTACAGACGCTACAACAGCTTCTACAGGAGTGCCAATAAAAGCGTATCTTAAAGGACGTTCCTGCGAAATTTGATTTAAAGCGGGGCTTCCTTCAAGCCTGAATATAACATACAACCTGTTCGCTATTGTGTCGGTCATAAGATATCGTTGCAGGCGTTCAGGAGTAGCCATAAAAATACCGTTAAAATCAACTTGATAAGTATCTGTTTTTTCCAGCAGAACATTCATCTGATGAACTTCTACATTAAACTCAATACCAAAAAGCTCAGAAAGCCATTGGCATAACAAAACAGAGTAACCGCCAATCTGTCCGTTATTTTTTACAAACGCTTCAGTTGAAGGAATCATCCCGTAGGTAAACGATTTTCCGTTTTTTGTATATTCGTTTCGCAGCGCTTCTATCGCTTCAATTTCTTCGGGTGTAATCCCCGGGATTTGATGAAATGTTTTTACAGAAGTAACATCAAATATTTCCGGCTGCTGCAGCGTTGGCATTATCGGACAGGAAATATATACAAAAACAACGCATACTAAAAATAACGCGAATGTTATTCGTATATAGATAGCGTTCATTCCGTTACCACTTCGACAAATTCTTTTTCGCATTTTAAAAACAGGTTTACAAGCGTAGGATCAAAATGCGTGCCGCTAGATTCGCTTATAATTTTTACCGCGGCTTCATGAGAAAACGCTTCCTTGTACGGACGCACGGAAACCAAAGCGTCGTAAACATCGGCTATCGCCATGATGCGCCCTTGCAGCGGTATATCCGTGCCTTTTAACGCGCGAGGATAACCTGTGCCGTCCCACCTTTCATGATGAGAGCCAGCGAAAAATTTGGCGCACTGTAAAAAGTATCCGTCGCCTGAATCGGCGATAATACTGTCGATAATATTTTCACCTTCAGACGCGTGGATTTTCATTTGCTCATATTCATCGGATGTAAGTTTTCCGGGTTTATTTAAAATAATATCCGATATAACAATCTTGCCGATGTCATGCAGCCTTGCTGATGAAGCTACAAGCTCAAGATTCCATTCGCATATTTCATCGGTATATACGCCGTTTTCGAGCATTGTGTATAATAATATTTTTATATATTTTGTCGTTCGCTCAATATGATGACCTGTAAGTTTATCGCGGTTTTCTACCATATTTGCCAAAACCGACGCCATAGAATTTTGCAGTCTTAAAAGTTTATCGGTACGGTAACGCAGCATCAGGTTTCGTTCATGAATAATATCTTCTACATTTAAATGCGTTTTTATACGGTTATAAAGAACGGCTTCGGAAAATGGTTTGGTAATAAAATCCACAACCCCCATTTCAAAACCGCGCACTTCTGTTTCGGCGTCGTTTTTACTGGTTAAAAATATAACGGGTATACTGGAGTATTTTTTATCGGCTTTTAAATACTGTAACGCCTCAAACCCGTCGATTTCAGGCATTAAAACGTCCAATAATATTAAATCGGGCATGATTTTATCAAGAAGTTCATACATCAAAGAAGCTGATGAAAAGGTGTATACGGTATAAATGTCCGATAACGCTTTTTCGGCTTTTATAAGATTTACATGGTTATCGTCTACGGCGAAAATAGTTTTCATTTAATAAAATACCCTTATTTAAGAAGCCCGCTTTTCATTCCATTGTAGATTATAACAGAATTTGAGTAATATTACAATAATTTATACAAAAAAAGCGCCCTGTCACAATGACAGAGCGCTTTACTCTAGTAACGCGGTTTTAACCAGCGGTTCCTGTTCAGTCGCAGCCGCAATTACATTTAATCCCGCCGGGAGCGTTTCTCCTGCTTGGACTAAAGTTGCCGCGAGCTTCACTATTCGGTCTAGTATTTTCCCGACGCTGGGTAAAATTTTGCTGTTCAAGCATTCGCATTCGGTTATTGAACTCGTATGTTCTGCTGTTAATCGTTACTTTTACGGGCTGAATGAAATTTCTGAATCCAAAGCCTTCGATTGATACTCTGGCTCCTTCCCTTAAATCAGAAATAAACCCAATGTAACGGGTTAACATGGGAACAGTATAGGTGACATTACCGCTTTCTATCGCTATAAATCCTCTTTCCAGTTTTAATATTCCGTCAACTGTTATTGGATTAATTTGACGCGCTCTGGTTTGACCTTCCTGTATTTCGCTTCTTTGGGGTCGATTTTCCCTATTTTGTCTATTTCCCCTTTCCTGAGCGAATAAACTTCCTGTTAATAAAACAGCGATAAACATAATTAAGAATAATTTTTTCACAACAACCTCCGTTTGAATTGTATCTGCATATATAACCAAAAATTTATGGATGTGTTACAATAATTACAATGAAATATTATTACAAATATTCATATAAAATCTGTAACCTTTTTATAACAGAAGAAAATAATTCTATTCATAATGTCAGATTCAATATTGATGAGATATCAGGCGAAGTAAAAAAAAGCGAAACCCCGTTAATAAAAGAGACAGCGAAACAGCTTGATGAATATTTTAACGGCAAACGAAAAGTTTTTGATTTACCGCTTAACGCGAACGGAACGGAGTTTCAAAAAAAGGTCTGGCAGGCTCTTCAAACAATTCCATACGGACAAACTTGCAATTACGAGCGAATAGCGGTTTTAATCGGTAAACCTAAAGCGTGCAGAGCTGTGGGAATGGCGAACAATAAAAACCCAATAGCGATAATAATTCCCTGTCATCGCGTTATCGGCAAAGACGGAAAATTAACCGGATACGCCGGCGGCTTGGAACTAAAACAAAAACTACTCCAATTAGAAAATAATAATTAATTTGGAATTTTATTAACTATGTTGGGCGGATAATGTGATAAGTGACGCGAATAAAGTAATACCCAAAGCGATTATATAAATAACTATCGCCGCGGAAAAACCCGCGCTTATTGTAAGCCAAATACCCAATGTATTAAAAATTGACCTGTACAGAAAAACAAAGCCATGAAAGACAACCGGTAAAACAGGCAGTAATAAAGCGAAAAGATAGCGCGGTTTTTGCCGGGCGCGGTAACGCCACGCGATTACAATAATAAAAATCGACATGGGTAAAAAGAATAAAGCTGACCCCAAACGGTTTAAAATCTCCGCTTCAAAAATCTGATAAATATATCCGGCTTTTTCCAGGTTTCTCGCGGCGGCGAAAAGTTCTCTAATCTGTAAGTTAGAAAGACCTCTTCTTACATTGGAAAGCAGTAAAAATTCCTCAAAATCAATATCCAATAATATTCCGCCCAAAGGTTCCCTTCCTACCTGCCATTCACTTTGGAAACTATGTTCTTCGTTAAAACGATCAAGCGCGTGAGTCATAATAAGTATTTTTTGCTGATGGTTCAATGTAAATGGCAATAGTTTCACATAACGGGCTGTTCCGCTTGCCTTTAAGTTCATGTCATTGTCAAAACCCATATAATCAAACCCAAAACCGTAGGAAACATCGGGCGATAATGTAAGGCTGGAAAAACGCAGTACAACCCTGCCTTCTTCGCTTGGAAGTGAAAACACGGCTCCGTTTAAAATCTCGCCTACGGAAAGCTCTACTTCGTCAATAAAAAACGCGGTTAACGCCGCGCCCTGTTCGCTAGCCGCGAGAAAGTTTACAACATCAGGATCGTTTGGAGTATGTACGATTAATTCCTGAAAAATATAATAAGCGCGGACCCACTGCCCTGTCTGCATTGCCTGATAACCCGAAAGTTTTAAATTGTGCAAATTAAAAACTTGTGTTTCTCTTTGGTTGGGCGCCTGCGAAGAAATCATGTTCCACGCGTCACTCGCCAACTGAGAAGCGGCGGCAGCCTGTACATTGTTTCGCCCCGCTAGGCGCCCGGCTAGCCCCGCTAACCAATGAGCGTCAAAATAACGCTCCTCGGCAAAAGCCGTTTGAGCCAATGAAATAGCTGTTACAGAATCAATTGGCTGTTCGTCAGATAACGGAAAAATATCAACATTATAATTTTCTCTTCTTTGAGTAGCGGCGTTTCCCAAATTTTTAGCGATATCGGATCTTAAATTTTCAAGCTCCGGGCTATTATACCAAATACGATCACAGATCGCTAAAAATTGAGCCGCGTCAAACCAGTCACCGGCTTTTGCGCTCTCTTGCGCGTTATTTTTCGCGAGCTGATAAAGCGATCCGGAAAAACGCGTATTATCTTCGTTTGCTTTTACCAATGGAGCTACAAGAAAGAAAATAAGCGCGTAAATTATCGCGGCTGCAATCGCTGTAATTACCGAAGTTAATAGGCGTTTAAAAAACACATCAGAAAAACTTTTAAAGTTTTCTTCGTATGAAACAAGACCAAAAGGAATTACCAAAGCGGATAACGCCAAAGCGGGAAACAAATTAAAAACTTCCAAAAAACCCTGTATCAAACGCCAACTGCCCGCGTAAATGGGAAGCGGCGGCTGAGAACCGGGAAAAATAAAACGGAAGATTAAAATTAAAAGCGATGAAATAACAACATAAATAATAAATATATATTGTGGTGTTCTAAATTTTTCGATATTAATCATAGTCATCCCGCCTTTTCGCGGCAAACGAAAGAAGTGTATAAATATTTACAAGAATACCAAAACCCAGAAAAAATAATGGAAGCGCGATATTAATAGGAACAATGCCATTTAAAAATGAATCGATAGTATCTATCATTTCGGGTCTATTAAATAATGTGTTAATGGCTAAAACACCCCGAAAAGCCAAAGCCGCCAAAAACAGGTTCGCGAGGGGCCAGGCGCTAAACCTTACGGTATACGCTATCGAACACAAAAGAAAAATTAATGAACCTACATACATAAGATACGAAAAAAACCCCTGATTAAATTTCTGTTGAAACACTTCGGCGTTTAATCTTATATCTATGGAAATACTTTTTAAAAACCAGGGAGTATCATCGCCGAACGGAACATCGGGCAATGAAAAGGACGAACTAACAGATTGCTGGTAAACAAGCGGCTGACCGGGAATCGCTGTTACTCTTGGACCGTTTGGCTCTGTAATACCATTAAGTAAAACCACAGCGGTTTCATTTTTATTTAACTCGTTGGTAAGAATTAAACCCCTGTCCCCCAGCGGAATACCGGAAACCTGAGCCGGTGGAACGCCTTTCCAATGTTCTAAAAGAAAAGAAATTCCAAAACAAAAAATAAATGAAAGCGACATTACGCAAACAATCGCCATTATGGAAAAACATTCTCTTCTTACAGCGTAATTTAACGCCAATATAATAGAAGAAAACAATACTAACGAAAGAGACCAGTGAGCGGCGGATATAAGTAATGTAAGTGTGGTTTCAGGTCTAGGCGGCAGATTTTTAATCCAATCAACACGTAAAGATAAAAATTTAAAAAGCGTCACTAAAATTAAACTAATGAGAAAAGTAAGACTAAATAAAAGGATTAATTTGGCTAATTTGCTCACATTCATAGATTATCACGGTATGAATATTCCTGTCCATATGTTATAAATAAGATATGGAATCAAAAATAGCGGTTCTTGGAGCCGGCGCGTGGGGAACAGCAATCGCGAAAGTAATTGCCGACAAAGGAAAGGATGTTCTAATCTGGAGTTTTGAAGAAGCTGTCAGAGACGACATTAATAACAACGGATTAAACACAAGATATTTACCGAATGTAAAATTGCCAAAAACCATAAAAGCGACATCAAATATCGAAGAAGCGGCGGAAGGAAAGCAGTTTTTAATTTACGCGGTTCCGTCATTATTCCTTCTTGATACATTAAAAAATTCTATCAATGTAAAATCGATACGCGAGGGAAAAACCACAATAGCGGTTATAACAAAAGGTTTTCTGCCAACAGAAAATGGACCTCGCCTTATACTGGAAACAATGGAAGATTATCTTCCCGGTTTTTTCCGTCAGTCTTTAGTTTATATTTCAGGTCCAAGCCACGCCGAAGAAGTATCTTGTGGAAAAATCACGGGGCTTATTGCCGCGAGTGAAAGCCCAAAAAATTCCATCCGATTTAGAGACCTTTTAAAAAACCCGCGCCTTTTGGTTTATTCATCGCTAGATGTGCGCGGCGTTCAGGTTTCCGCGGCTACAAAAAACGTAATAGCGATTGGTTTTGGCATGTTGGACGCGCTAAAAACATCGGATAAAGCCGACATTTTTGGAGACGGAACAGAATCCCTGTTACTCGCGGCGGGTCTTAACGAAATACAGCTTTTGGGCAAAGCGTTAGGCGCTACACACCCGGAAACTTTTACCTCAATTTCAGGTATTGGAGATTTGGATGTTACATGCCGGTCGGTACTTGGAAGAAACAGGCGTTTTGGAAGGGACATTATCGAAAAAAATATTTTAGACTCGTTTAAAAATATTGATGATATATTAAACCGTATCGGCGAAATCGGGTATCTTCCGGAAGGTGTAGCGGCGGCGAAACAGATCAAAGAGCTTGCCGAAAAACACAAACTGCGAATGCCTGTATCTATGGGAATTTGCAAGGTATTAAATAAAGAGCTTAAACCAATGGAGTTCTGTAAAAACCTGCTGACAGACTGGGAGAAATAAATGTTTGAAAAACTGACAGGAAAAATAAACGACGCTCTACGTTTTGTTACAGGCAAAGCTTCGATAACAGAAAAAAATATCGAGGACGCTGTAGAAGCGATTAAAATGGCGTTACTGGAAGCCGATGTTAACCTGCGGGTTGTGCGCCGTTTTGTAAACTCCACAATCGAAGAAGCCAAAGGCGAAAAAGTTCTTCGTTCAGTAGACCCTGGTCAGCAATTTATAAAAATCGTGCACGACAAGCTTGTTTCTTTCCTGGGTGATGAAGATCAAAAAACCCGCGCGCTTAAATTAAAAGGTCCCGATGTAATAACTACAATTTTAATGCTAGGGCTTCAAGGCTCGGGTAAAACAACAAGCTCGGCGAAACTGGCTCTTCGATTAAAAAAAGAAGGAAGAAAACCCTTACTTGTCGCGTGTGACTTAATCCGTCCAGCCGCTATGGAACAGCTTGCCGTTCTTGGAAACCAAATCGACATACCTGTTCATAAAGAAGATGGCGCGAAAGACAGCGTAAAAGTTTATCAGAACGCGCTTGGCTGGGCAAAGAAAAACATGATCGACACAATCATCATCGACACAACAGGTCGAATGCAGATTGACGAACCGATGATGGAAGAACTTTCCCGTTTAAAAAAAGCTTCCAACCCGGATGAAATGCTGCTTGTAGCGGATTCAATGACAGGGCAGACAGCGGCGGACATCGCGAAAACCTTCGACGAAAAAATTGGTCTTACAGGTGTGGTATTAAGCAAGTTTGATTCCGATACGCGAGGCGGAGCCGCTCTTTCTTTAAAAACAGTAACAGGCAAACCTTTAAAGTTTACAGGCACCGGCGAAAAACCGGAAGACTTTGAACCTTTCCACCCTGACAGGATAGCGGGGCGCATACTTGGCATGGGAGATGTTGTAAGCCTTGTAGAAAAAGCGCAGGAAGTAATCGACGAAAAGCAGGCTCTTGAACTCCAGAAAAAAATGGAAAAGGAAAACTTTACTCTGGAGGACTGGCTTGAACAAATTAGAGCGATGAAAAAAATGGGTTCGCTTCAAAAAATGCTGGACATGATACCCGGCATGCAGGGTCAACTTAGCGAAGATGATATTAACAAAGCGGAATTAAAAAGTCAGGAAGCGATTCTTAGCTCAATGACAAAAAAAGAGCGATCTAATCATTTAATTATAGGACCGCCAAGGCGAAGCAGAATCGCGAGGGGCTCCGGCACATCTGTCGCGGAAGTAGCGCGCCTTTTAAAAAGGTTTGAAAAGATGCGCGGCATGATGAAAAAAATGGCAAAAGGCAACATGAAAGGCATGCCAAATATGCCCGCAGGCTTCCAATTCTAATTAAATTCAAATTGCCAAAGTCCTGTCTTGCCGTAAAACACAAAATACAGATCACGGGCGCCATTAATATTTTCTAGTTTACATTCCGCGTGTCCCCAGGATGGAAGCCGTCTAAAACTTGTTTGGGGAAGCGGATAAAATGATATATCACCTGTTATTGGTATATTTAAAACCCCCGCGATTTGCCCTTCGGGTGAATCTAAACGAATTTCTATTCGGCTGTCATGTCTGCCTTGCGCGACAGCGGATAATTTAAATTTTTTGCCTGTTTCAAAATCCAGCGACATAAACTTTATCCACGCGCCGTCTTCATTATTAAACACTGCCGGTATATCACTGCCTCTTTTTTCATGAAGGAAACAAGAGCAGTAGGTATCAAAGTTTTTCGCGAATATAACACTAGCAGGTAATTTTCGCGGAAGAGATTTTTCGCCTTTAACTTCAAAACCGCCTGTAAGACGAATATCCGCCGACGAAGCGCCGATTAAACAAGAGCAAGAGCCGGATTCAATTAAAAACCTTTCATTAAAACTTTCCCAAATCGCGAGTTCTTCTATTTTTAATTCAAAGTTTACAATTTTTTCTTCCCCCGCCGCCAATAAAATTCTATCAAAACTTTTTAATGTTTTTAAAGAACGCTGAAAATCTGAACCCTTAAATGTAACATACATTTGCGCCACTTCTTCTGATGAAACTGAACCTGTATTTTTTACTTTAAAAGAAATGTTTACGATATCGTCTTTCCCCGCTAAAGTTTTGTCTATTTTTAAATCCTTGTACTCAAAGTTAGTGTACGAAAGACCATGTCCAAAGGGGTACAAAACATTTCCGTTAAAATACTGATAAGTAGTTTTGCCTGCCATGATATCATATTCCATAATCGAAGGAAGCTGTTTTTCATCTTCGTACCATGTTAAAGGAGTTCTGCCTGCCGGTGAATATTTACCGCTTAAAACATCGGCGATTCCGTTTCCAGTTTCCTGAATACCGTGCGCCATCCAGATAATCGCGGGTAATTTTTTGGAAATTTCTTTTATCGTATATGGATAACCGCTAATCATAACAAGAACTGTATTTTTATTTACATCGTTAATATTTTCGATTAACTGTTCATGGCGAGGCGGAAGGTTTAAACTGGGGCGATCTATACATTCCCTGCCGTTAATCATCGGGTCGTTGCCCGCGAAGAATAAAACATGCCGCGCTTTGGCTGCCGCTTCTTTCGCCGCTATTAAACCGTCGCGCTCAAGCTTCATTTTAAATAACTCGCCCTTTACAGGAACCGGATCGTCATGTTGTGTAACAGGTGTTCCTGTTTCATTCGCAATAATACGCCTGTTATCGTGAGTTTTAATAAGAATGTTTCCATTTCCTTGAGGCACTATATTAAAAAGAGTAAAACCAAACCATTGTAAATTATTTTTCGCGGAAGCTGTAATAAAATAATCAGTTGTGTCATTTTTTGGCATAAGCTGAGGCGGTATTGGTTCTCTTCTTGGCGGAACTACTTCTCTTCTCGCGTAACAGCCTTCCAGTATCAAGCCGCTTTGTGTATCTGTAAATGTTTTAACACCCCAACCCCAATCTTCTACATAAAAACTCGCGGGTTTTTCCTGCGGTTTTCCGGCGGCTAATGTTTTTTTTGTTTTATCGGGATTATCCTTTTCAGGAACATCAATAAGAATTAAGGGCCGCCCATCGTCAGTTGTAAAGGAGACAATGTCACGGCAGTCTGTAAACTCTATTTTTTCTCCGTAAGTTTTTTTAAGCGCTTCAAGCGACGTACTCTGGTATGTCGGGATCCCGGCGTACCAATCCAGGTGAAGCTCTGCCGCGAGAGGTCCCATTACAGCGATGGTTCCATTTGTTTTTTCAGGTACAATCGGTAAAATTGAATTTTCATTTTTTAAAAGCACTATCGACTTTCTAACAGCTTCAAGTGAAAGTTTTTTATATTCTTCCTTCATATAATCAGCTTCGCCGATCGCCTCGTACGGGTTTTGATTTCCTTCTTCAATCGGATCAAACTGACCAAAGCGAAACCTTATCGCGAATATTCTTTCCAGGTGTCTGTCGATTTCCGCCTCATCGATTAAATTTCTTTCCAAAGCTTCTTTTACAGCTTCTATTACAGGCTCGGGCATATCTGTCATACTATCCGCTCCGCTTTTTAAAGCCGCGGCAAGTGTCTCCCCGTGTGTTTCAAAATAATGATGAGCGTCTACTGTTTGTAAAAAATCGCCGCCATCAGTTACAATATGCCCTTCCAATCCCCATTCGCCTTTTACAATTTTTTCCTGTATGGGATGAATCATCATAGGGATTCCGTTTACCTCGTTGTAAGCGGTCATCATAGACACAGCTTTGGCGTCTTTTATCGCGGCTTTAAACGGCACTAGATAATATTCGTACATTAACCTGGGTGGAATAGAACAATTACACGCTATGCGGTTTTCCTCGTTATTATTGGCGAAAAAATGTTTTGGTCCGCAGCTTGCGCGTAAATAAAAAGGATGATCTCCTTGCACGCCGCGGATATATTGGCTCGCGAGCTGGCTTGTAAGATACGGATCCTCTCCATAACCTTCCTCGGTTCTACCCCATCTTGGGTCTCTTTCCAAATCCACTGTAGGCGACCAGACAGCGAGCCCCCTTGTACGATCGCTTGATTTATAAAAACACCTAGCTTCGATCCCGACAACTTCTCCGATCTTTTTTAAAAGGTCTCTATCCCAACTGGAAGCCAGACCTATAGTCTGCGGAAAAGTTGTATTGTTTCCTTCGCGGTTTACAAAACCGTGAGCGCCCTCACCGCCTATTGCCCAGGCATTTATACCAAGACGTTCAACAGCGTGGTTACGGGTGGGAATAAAACCGTATTTTTCTTCGATTGTTAATCTGGAAATCAGATCTTTAACACGTTCTTTTAAAGGTAAGGATGGATCATTAAATGGATATTTCATGGGTTAGATTATAATATAATTACAAAAAAATGTCCGCAATAACCTCACGCCAAGACGCTAAGACGCCAAGAGAATAAAGTTTATACTTCAAAATCTTTGCGCCTCTGCGCCTTTGCGTGATGAAATTCTAAAATAATCTTAAAACTTATTCTTCTTTACCCAGTCGATGATTTCGTCGACTTTGCCAAAGACAAGTCCTGTTACTGTGTCGGCGCAGCCGTAGTAAATGGCGACTTTGCCTGTATCTTTGTCGACTAACGAAGCGACAGGGAATGTTACGTTTGGCACATCGCCCGCGATTTCGTATATTTCTTTGGGGCAAATGATATACGGTTTGGGTCTGGCGATCACTTTCCAGGGTTTGTCCAAATCCATAAGAGCCGCGCTGAATGAATAAACAAAACCGTTACAGCTTGTAAGTACTCCATGATAAAAAACTAACCAGCCTTCGGAAGTTTCGATAGGGCAGGGTCCGGCTCCTATTTTTGTGCTTTGCCAGCCGCCGTTAGGTCCCATTACATGGCGGTGTTTACCCCAGTAAACGAGATCAGGGCTTTCTGAATACCACATATCGCCGAATGGAGTATGACCTGAATCACTTGGGCGGCTGTACATCGCGTAATTGTTTCCGATTTTGCGGGGGAAAAACGCGCCGTTGCGGTTATAGGGCATCATTGAGTTTTCTATTTGGTAAAACTTTTTAAAATCGTATGTATAACCTGTGCCAAGACATGGACCTTTGTAACCGTTACACCAGATAATGTAGTAGCGGTCTTCCAGCCAAATAACGCGGGGGTCATATTTATAATCCGAATCAGGAAGTTCCGGATCTGTTTTTTCAAACTTAATCGCGTTGTCTTCAATTTTCCAGTTAACGCCGTCTTTACTGAAACCTACATGAATGTCCATGTGTCTTGTTGTATCGTCGCAGCGGAATACGCCCGCGAACTCGCCATTAAAAGGCACTACAGCGCTATTAAAAATACTGTTTGATGTAAGAGTTAAATCACGGGGTATAACCGGATTTTTGGAAAAGCGCCACATGATTTCTTTATTGGGATCGCTTCCTTTACCTGAGGAGGGTCTGTCTTCCCAGGGAATGTTTGGAATACTTGTTCCATTAACAATTTTACTCATACTTTTTTTCCTTTTTATAAAAAAATATCCCGGCAATTATAATAATCACCGGGATTTTGCATGTGCTTTTCAGAAATTTCAATTTCTGAAAAGCTACTTAACCGCATTTTCGTAGGGCTTCGCCCGAGAAAATGCAAGAATGAAACTGGAATGCTAAAGCATTCCGGTTTCATTAGCGGTTAAAATCTTCGATTGCCGCGTTAATTCTTGGCATCCATGATTCAATGTGCTGAGCCGGATTTACAGTTCCTGTTCCGTCAGCTCTGAAGTCGTTGATGAAATCATCAAACGGATAACCTGGAACTAATTGGAAACCTTTTAATGTAAGATACTGTGAGTCTCTTGACATTACAACAGTTTCTGTTACGTCGCGGAGGTTTCTGGATGCCCAGTAGTGTCCCTGTAACCAGTCTGTTGTAACAGGTGTAAACCAGGATTCCATAGCGTTCATAATAACATTAACTTCTGCTGGTGAATAAAAGTTAGGAATTACATAAACGTTATTGTTGGCGCCAATGCGGAGTTTCGATGAGTTAGGACCTCTTGGAGGAAGAACGTATCCACCTTCAAAGTTGTCGTTCATCTGACCTTTTCTCCATTCAGGATCAAATGTCATAGCTGTTCTGCCATCGGAGTAAGCTGACCAGTTCCAGCCCCAGTCATAAGTAGGCTGTGTGGCGACAAGTCTTTCTCTGATTAATGTGTTATAGAATTCTAAAGCCTGAATTACAGCAGGTGAGTTAACATTGCTAATCGCTCTACCCTGAGCGTCAAATGTAACGAGATTTCCGCCATTTCCCCATACTAAACCCATGATAAATTCGCGAGCGTCGTCAATAGGAAGAGCGTAAGTATCGATAACGCCGTTACCTGATCTGTCTCTTGTTAATTTTCTGCAAACATCAAGGAAAGTATCCCATGTCCAGTTATTGCTTGCCTGTAAATCATAAAGATATTCCGCGCTTAAACCAACTTCAACAAGGTGCTGAGGATTAAAGTACAACATCGCTGTTCCCCAACCATCGTTTGGAAGACCAAACTGAAAACCGTATTGTTTTCCACCGAATGTCATAAAGTCCTGTACAAGACCATCATACATAGGTCTTACACCGGCGACAGGTTCACGGTTGTTTAAGTTAGCTCTTGAATCGCTTACAGGATATAAAAGTCCCTGTTTGAACAATGTCATCGCCATAGCGGAAGAAACTTCATAAACACTGATTGTTTTGTCGTTTGACATAATATGGCTTGCTACTAACGGAAGGTAATTATCATAATCTGATAATTCAAATACTTCCATTTTGAATCCTTCTCTCGCGAGAAGAGCTCTTCTCATTTCAAGTTCCTGTTCTTCACCTTCGTTTCTTGGTTCATAGGTATCTACATTGTATGTTGACCACCATGACGCGATTCTGATGTTCGCGCCTTTAAGACCGTCTCCCGGACATCCTGTAAATACGACTAAACTAAATACAAGGATAAGAGCAAACAGAACTAATCCAATTTTTTGACTTGTTTTAAACATGTCATTCCTCCATAAAAAAAATATTTTTTTTATCTCAAACGGTAAACTACCGTGTTGAAACCTAATTTGGTATTACATTTTAATACCGGTCTGACTTAACGATTCTACGAATGTTCTTTGCGCTACCAAATAAAGCAATATAAGCGGTACAAGGAAAACTAAAGTTCCTGTCGCTACGACTGCCTGAACATATCCAACTGGGGGCTGCGCCATAATTCCGCCTCCTCCCGCTCCTACAGCGTTAACTCCCGCCCAATAACGGAAAAAACTTTCTGTAAGTCTTGAAATGGCGATAGGCATCATGTTATATCCCCTAAGGAATAATGTTGAAAAAATGGAATCTGTCCATTGCCATACAAACGAAAACAGGAAACAGGATGTTAACATCGGCATAGCGTCCGGAAGCATTATACGTCCGAATGTATAAAACCTTCCGCATCCGTCTACATAAGCCGCTTCTTCAAGTTCTTTTGGCACACCCCTGAAATACTGCCTTAAAAGGAAGATGTAAAGACCGCTTTTTAAACCCATAGCGGTCGCGGAAAGAAGGAAGTAACCTGTTAAGGTACCCAAAAGATTTATCGGTTCTCCTGTTATCAATTTAAAAATCCCGAATACATCAAAAAACTGAAAATTCAAATAAAGCGAAGATAAAATTGTCTGAGGTGGAACAATGATGATTAAAAATACGCACATGAATAAAATGCTTTTACCGGGGAACTTATAACGCGCGAAACCGTAAGCCGCCATTGTACAAGCCGCGACCTGTAAAAGGGCGCTGATTACAATTATTATTGTTGATTGAATTAACGTGGGCCAGTACCTCATCAGGTTCATGGCTATTTTATAATTGTCTGTGGAAAAGTTACGGGGAATACTTACAACGCTCGCGTCGTAAAGGTCATGTTCTTCCATAAAACTTACGGAAACTTTATCCAAAAGCGGCTGTAAAATTAGGAAACAAAAACCAAAAATAAGAATGGCGCGAAATATTTTGTAGGTTACATCCGTAACCCTGTTTCTGAGAATGAACATTGCCTGAGAGTTTACTTCTTTTTTAATCATAATAGTAAACCTTCTTGGAAACGAGCCCCATTGCCACCCCTATAACAATTATAACGATCAAGAAATAGAACCACGCCAGAGCCGACGAATATCCGAAATCGAGGTTCTGGAACAAGACGGTGGATATTTTCTCCATAACCCTGTTATCTGTCCTTAAGAAGAAGTCTACCACAGAATATACTATATTGACAAGTATTAACGAGCTTACCATAGGGAAAGTTATTTTCCAGAAACATTCCCAGCTTGTAGCTCCCTCGATTTTAGCGGCTTCAAACATGCTTGGCGGTATGGTTTGCAAAGCCGAAAGGAAGATAATTATCTGAATACCGGAAGCCATAGCGATAGTATAAATCTGATTAACTACCTGGAAAATATATTTCATGAAACCGGCGGCAGCGCCTTCAACTGCTATTATTTCTTCCAAAACCCCGGTTATCGAGGCTTTCATCTGGTTAGAATCCTTAATAGATTGGGCGATACTCTGCATAAGAGCGTTATTTGTCTCTAACCCGACCAAAACTCCCGAAGATAAAATTACAGGAAGGAAGAAAATCGCCCTGACTAAGGCTCTTCCTTTAAACTCCTGGTTTAATAAAAGCGCTATAAAAAGACTGAAAATAATGATTGCCGGAACAACAAGTACCATACGGATAAGTTCTTCCACAAGCAAACGGGTAAATTCGGGGTCTATTGTAAGAGCTCTTTCAAGGTTTCCAAAAGCGACAAATTCAAGGGAAAAAGCTTTTTCAACAAGATCTATACTAACCCTGCTGAAAATCATCCTAAAGGATTCAAAGATTGGAATAAGCATAAAAAAGATAAAACCAATAACAAACGGAAGAATAAATAAATACCCGGCGCGGGCGTTTTTACCTTCCAGTGTAAGGCAAAGTTTATCATTTTTAACCCAAAGATATTTAGGCAAAGCTTTTGATAAAAAACCATCAATTGTGTCTTTAATATTTTTAAGTTTCATTAATTCCCCCGCCTTAATACAACATAATTATTGGCGCCAACATACCTGCCGCTGTAATTAATTCCCGTACCGGACACGTTTACAGCGACTCTTGTTCCGTCTTCGTATTCGGTAATTGTAGAACCTTCCGATACAATTGTATGGTTTACAATCGCCTGATTATAAAGATGTCCAAAATCAGCGTTAAAACGTTTGTAAAGAGCGTCCGCGTCTTTAACCCATTTATGATAAACATTGGCGTAAAATTGTCTGAACTTTGTTTCCTGTAAAACCGAAGTATCTTCTGTCATAAAGCTGAAGTACAACCCCGCTCCGCTTTCTACTGTTTTTAATAAATGCCTTGTATAATCTTCCGCGAGGTTTATCGCCTTTCCTGTAAAAGGAACCAAACCGTGTAAAACCATCGGATAAAATGGAATGGAAACATCTGTTATTCCAAAGTGCTGGCAATCAAGCGGCATATCCACGATAAAATCGGCGAAAGGAGCCGCGAAAGCGTGACCCGCAAGCAGCATAATGCCTGTATTTCCTCTTGTAAGCTGAGCCAATTTTTCCTGTCTCATTACTTTAGAACCTTCGCGGCTTACATGTTGTCTTTCATTGTAGTCCCCGGCGAGCCTTGAACCTATGTTCCTGAACGCGATATTATCGAGTCCAAAACCTGACGATTTTTCTACAAAATTGTCGATCATCGACATCATGGTATCAGGGCGCGCTACATAACTTAGTTTACCCCATCTGGTTCGCTCTCCAAACCATACAAAACTAAAAGGATATCTTTCTATTCTTCTGCGGTCTATCGAACGAGAAGCGTCATTGTATAAACTAAAACCGTCAAAAGGTCTTGTATCCCTCATAAAAAAGAAATCAACTTCCGGGTAAAGGTTAAAGTTTTTTTGATTCGCGGTATTTACAAGGTTTTCAAAATCTTTTTTGCTTCCAAGTTCTCTTATCAGTTTGATTTTGCTTGGAACTGAATGTTCTACGCTATAATTAAACCATCCGTTTAATTTTACATTTACATTTTTCCATCCAAAATTAGCGAAATCGTTTATCATATCCGCGGCTTCTTTATAGGAAGTAAGCCTTAAAGGAAGATCAAAAGGAATCCCCGCGCGATGCTGTGTTTTATTTACAGCTCCGGGGATTTCTACGGCTATCGCCACCGCGCCGTCATTTCTTTTTCCAAGCGTAGGATATTTATTTAAAAGGTATTCGCGGTATTCTTTTGCCATACCAACATAACCTTCTTCTTTGCAAAGTATGTAACGAATAGTTATTCTTTCACCTTCGGGAAGTGATCTTTCATATTGATAAACATCGCGCTGGGACCTTCCGGAAATGTTCATAATTTCGCTGTGTACCATTGTAAAACGCGGATACACATAATTATAGGAACTTGTAGGACTGGAAACATCGGCTCGCACACTCGCGTAAGAAGAACCATTTTCTATTACAGCTAAAATGGCGTTTCCATTTCTTTGAATGCCGTATATGGGCATGGGAGAGCGGTTATCGGAAACAATTTCTTTTCTTACCCTGGCTTCGTCCCATCCGTATACTACACTGTTAAAAAATTGCTGGTTATGTTTTCCGTTATTAAAATAAATTAAAGAACCCGCTCCGTCCGGAACCAAAACATAACCTTCGTCTTCCAGATAACCCGCTCCAAAATAAGGCATTACAGATAAAGTTGTAATTGGGAATTCCGCGCGATACGCGATTTTCTCAAAAGGTATATCCAGTACTAGCGACCTTCCTTCCAGTGTATAACGTAATGTTATATTAAACGAAGGTCTTTCGTTTCTCGCGAGAGTAGGATACATGGAAATATCGGTAAGGTATTCATCATAAGTATAACCGGCATTAGAAAAGTAATTTTCAAATTCCGCTTTTTGATATTCATGTACCTCGTCGCGTAACGCGTAAATATTGGTTCTTGTAAGATTGGGATACTTCGCCAAAAGTTCATCCCTGTCATCATTTCTTCTTAAATTATTTAAATCATAAAGACGGTAACCGGAGTTTAAAAGACTCTGTTCGATCATTGACATTTTGCCCATGAAATATAACATTCTTTCTTCCGTAACCGCGGGCGGAATAATATAAGTGCGTTCTATATTACCGACTGTATAATTAACTTCCAGACCGCCGTTTACGATATCGTATTCATAAACGCCAAGACTTATACTTTGCTCACCGGAATACTGGAACATTCCAATCCCGTAAACGTTGGCGTATTCCAAAGCGAATACGGATTCCTGCATGTATCTTGTAACGGGAGCCGCTCTAGGATCGATTTCCTCGGGGTTTGATCTCCACTGCGCTCCTGTTTCTTTACAGGTTAAAATAATCCCTGTGGTTTCAGGCAAAAATCGCATAAGAAGATACTGGTTTTCCAGAATAACTTCGTCGGTATTGCCGTCCCATTCATAAATAATAATATTTTTCGCGCCGGAGGGCCTGCCGCCGCAAGAGATTACCGCGATCGAGATAATTAAAGCTAAAAGAAGCCAAGTAACTTTTTTCACCGCTTCCCCCTATATAAACCTGAATAGTAATTCTCTGTACAGCGATAAAAAGTAAGCTATTGTATCGCTGATCAAACTAAAGAAAACAACAAAAACAAACACCATAATTCCCATTCCAATAATCGTAAGAAGGCTGGATAAAATGGTCTTTCCCATACTGTAATCGTGTATCATCATCATGCCGACTAAAATTAACACACCAGTCCAGGCGATTGAAAATACCGATAAAAACCAGTAAACAGCACCTTCCTCAAATGTAATAACCTGGCTTAGAATAATCATTATTGTGTTAATAAAAATGGAAGGAACAAGAGCGTAACCTACAGCCATGTAGATGTCCCTCATTCTTCCTTTGCCGTCCATAAGTGTTGTAAGACCCCAGTTAGCGACTACCCAAAGGAAAATTGGAAGCAATATACGCATAAGAACAATAAGAGCGTTAAAGTTTTCCATGTTAATTCGCACAAACATAAAACTTGTAAGTGTTATGCGCAATATTTCCACAAGTACGGAAGCGAAAACAAAAATATTGGCGGCGGCAAGAGAGCCTCTTTTTTCATTGGTTAAATCCCAAAAACCATCAAAGGGATGGGTGCAAACATGCAATGAATATTTCATGGTTTTGCCCAGGTGCTGCCACCAGGTTTTATCGGTTAAATACTTCATGCGTCTCTGATCTCCTTAACAAGTTTGATAGAGTATTTAATAGCGGTGGGAACCAGAACAACCAAAGCGACTATTAAAAGAATTTTCCAAAGGTTGTCTTCCATCCATTGTTTGCGATATAACTGGAACGCTTTACCGTAACCTTCGCGGAAATGTTTAAGTTTGTAATATTCCATCGCTTTTCGATATTGACCCTGACGCAATGCCGCTCTTCCAATTCCGATATACGCGAGGTCGTAGTTTCCGTTCATTTTTAAAACTTCTTCCCATATAACAGCTGAAGATTCATAACGTCCCGCTCTATATTCATTTAACGCGTCGTTAATTTTTTGACCATAAGAAGTTAAATCAAAACGGGTAACGGCGGCTGTTCTTGAATCCAGTGTGTAAAGAGCGGTTCCCATTCTGTCTATGGCTACAGGTATCTGAAAATATCCTTCCTTGTTACCAAGACTTCCAAAAGCGTATAAAAGATTGCCCTGGAAATCATACATAAAAATACGTCCGCGGGCGCTGTCAAAACAGGCGTAGGAGTCGTTGTCAAAAGCGACAACGTCTACAAATCTTGAAGGTCCTGATACTCCCGCCGCGTCTCCAAAAACTAAATCGCCTACAGGGTTTTCGTATCCATTACGGATTAAAATATCCTGCCCCATAGCGTTTAAGCGGCGTACGGGATCTGTTGGAACATCTCCCCAGGCTGCCATAGTCGCGTTTGTAGCGTAAATAAAACCGTCTTTATCAAGGGCTATATTATTGTATTCTGTGGGGATAAAAAGGTTCATTCTTTCTCTTTGCGCCTGTGTGGCGAATAATCTCCAAATATAATCGACTATGCTAAAAGTTACTTTATTCGCTCCCATGTAACCGGTAAAATCACCCCTATTGTCAAACTCCATTAAACCTTTGTTAACGTTTCTTACCTGAACGAATATCCTGTTGGCGAAATCGACAACAAGTTTTAAAGGATGAAACTCGACAAACTCATCGATACTTTCATCATCTGGTCTTGTAATTGTAAAGATATGATTCCATTCGCTGTCCAGTTTCAGGATACGTCTGTTATTTGTATCCGCGATATAAATGTAGTTGCTTCTGCACTGGAAAAGATCCGAAGGATACGCAAGGTTTGATTCCTCACCGTCTATCAAAACAGATGTAATTACCCGCTCTACAGTATGTTCGCCGTTTGGCTGTAACTCAAGCACAACTACTCTATTGTTGCCGGAGTCGCAGACAAATACTCGGTTCTCTCTGATAAAAAGACCCTGTGGATCCCTGAAATGCCCAATCCCTAAAGATGAACCCAGGATAAAATCCGTTACTCGATACGCGTCGGGAGAGGCGACTTGTTCCTCCCAAAAATCATAATTATATGTGTAGTTGGTCGGCTCCGCGTACAAAAGAAAAAAGAAAAAAGAAAAAAGAAGAGAGAAAAGAAAAACAACTTTCAACTTTTTATTCATTGTTTACTCCTTTATCCCCGAACTTGCCATTGTCTGAAGAACGTTACTTTGAGCCAAAATAAAACATATTAATGGAACAATCATGACAAAAAGCCCAACAGCGGCTCCTACGCCCGCTCGCGCTACACCGGTTGTGATAATCTGCGAAAGAGCGTAAGGAAGTGTTTTTAATTCTTCAGAATAAATAAAGTTTGACGCTCTAGCGTTCCATAAAGATTGAACCGAGAAAATCATTACGGTAAGCCACGCGGGTTTAATCATTGGAAGGACGATCCAGGCGAAGATGCCCATCTCCTTAGCCCCGTCCACTTTGGCGGCTTCCAATAATGTATCCGGTATTGTATCTATAAATTGCTTTAATAAGAAGAAACCCATAGGCATAGCGAACGCGGGAACGATGATAGAAAGATATGTATCAACCCAGCCAAGCTGCGCCATAACAAGGTAGTTAGGAATCGCGGTTACATAACCGGAGAACATAAGGGTAATAATAACGCCGGAGAAAAATACTTTCGCGCCGGGGAATTTATATTTGCTTACAACAAACGCTCCCATGGCGGCGACGATGATAAGACCCGCGGTTCCCGCGACAGTGACAAACAATGTATTAAAAATGTACCTGGAAAAAGTAACCCAGGATTTACTCATGATGATAAAAAGATCCTGGAAGTTATTCATCGTAGGACGGCGAACAAAAATATTTGGCGGGAAAAGGAAGATTTCGTTTAAAGGTTTAAACGCGTGGTTGATGTTAAAAACAAGCGGGAACGCGAAAAACACGCCAAAGATTGTAAGCAGTGTGATAATAAACGCGTCTCCGCCGTAAGAACGGTTAAGTCTTCTTCCGCCAATCAGTTTTTTTATTTTTTTCATATCAAGTTCCTACCCGCTTTAGCATTTTTTGAATAACGAAGTTACAGATGATCATTGTAAAGAACAAAATCGTAGCGATAGCCGAGGCGTAACCCATTTCAAAACGCAGTGAGCCATAGTCAATAAGATGGTTTACAACCGTATGTACCGCGTAGTCCGTACTTGGGAAACCGGCAAGTACAATGGTAACGTCCGCTACCCCGAACGATTGCGTTATCGCCATAACAGCTCCGAACATTAACATCCCCTTCATATTGGGAAGAGTAATGTACCACAATTCCTGCCATCGGTTGGAAATACCGTCTACAAGGCCCGCTTCATAAAGAGTCGGGTCTATAGTAGAAAGACCGGCGATAAACGCGAGGAAGCCCGCTCCCAAACTCATCCATAAAATAACAACAAGCATAACGGGCATCATAAACTTGGGATCGGAAAGCCAAAGGATGGGTTCGGATAAAATACCAAGGTTCATTAAAGCGCCGTTAATATAACCGTAAGCGTCGCCGGAGAAAATTAAAGCCCAAATCATGTAAGCGCCGCCTGAAATTGAAGGCGCGTAAAAAACAAGGGTAACAAAAGCGCGAACATAACGGGGAAGCTCGTTAATAAACCACGCGAACAAGAATGCCATTATATAACCGATAGGTCCTGTAATCGCCGCCATCAAAAATGTGTTTTTCATGGCGATTAAAAATACATCGTCCGCGAGCAATAGGTTTATGTAGTTACGAAGTCCGATAAACTTTGGCGGCTCCAAAATATTAAAATATGTAAAACTGTAAAAAATTGATATTACAAGCGGAGCGACAAAGAACAAAAGAAAAACAATCGCGTAAGGAGCCAGGAAAAGATAACAAACGCGATATTTATAAATTTCGCGCGCCCGCTTTTCGTCATTATTTTTTACTTTATCCAAATACCGTACAAGACTCATTATTCCCCCTATTCCAGACCAAATTCTTTACGTTTTCTAATCAACTCATCATTAATGGTAATGGAGTAATCCAGCAATGTTTCTCTAGTATCCTGACCTTCGTTTAAAATACGTCGTGTCGCGTTAATTATATGCCTTGATACAAAGTAACCGCCGGGAACTTCCGGTGTTCCTACTGTCCATGCGCGTTGTTCGTCAAGAACCGCCATTTGCTCAGAGCCCCAGGGAAGCTGTCTGAAAGCGTTATAATTAGCGGTCGGATAACGGGCGGCAGAGCCCATTAAACTTTCAAGCTCTCGTCCAAATCTAAGTTGTACATCCGCGCTTACCCACCATCTTAAAAATTCCCAGGCTAATTCAGGATGTTTTGATGATGAGAAGATCATGGAAGCTAAAGCGCCTGTTGGAATTGAACGGTCTACAGAGCCGTCCTCTTTTCTAAGACCGGGCATTCTCGCGAAGCCCCACAAACCGCGAAGTTCCGGAGCGAAGATTTCCAAGGTGTTAAACCAGGAATAATCGTTAAACGCCAAAGGCATTTCTCCCGTGCGGAAACGGTTGGTAAAATCGAACATTACAGGAGTTTTATAATGGGTAAAAAACTTTGTATAAAAATCGAAAGCGTCGATAGCGACTTCGGTATCTAAAAGAGTTCGCGACCCTTCTTCGTTATAAAGTCTTCCGCCTCGCTGGAAAAGATGAGCGAGGAAGTTCGAGAAATCGGGAGCTACAGGGTTAGCTACAGAAGGAACACCTACGTTCATGTTATTTTTCTGGATGATCGGCATTATATTGATAAGATCGTCCCAGGTATCGGGAAGCTCAATTTCCAGTTCTTCCATAATATCTTTGCGGTAGTACATTACATGGTAATATTGAGTTTCCGGCAGACCATATACGCCGCCCTGGAACATAAACGGAATAATAACACTTTCGTTTAGTTCGCTAATTACCTGGTTAAAATCCGGGAATTTGGAAATATCCACAACGGCTCCGCGGATAGCGTAGTTAATAATTTCGACATGCGGGACAGTTAAAACCATATCCGGTCCCGTTCCCGCGACAATCGCGGGCATAACAGCGTCCGGCGCTACAAGTTTTAAGTTAACCCCAATTCTTGACAATTGGGTAAAGTTTTCGTCGATCATCGCTTTTAAAATTGTGCTTTGATCCCGCCCCGAAAGTACCCAAACTTCGATAACACCGCGAAGGTTGGGATCGCCTCTGCCGAATTTATTGCCAAGACTGTTATAATCGACAACGAACGACGCGAAGAAGGATTTAATTTCATGCCATGTTGTGACAAAAAAGTTTTCGTTAATAGGCTGTATTACAGCGTCCTCGGCTGTTATTAAAATATAGTCAACATCAAGGCGCGCCAGCGAAAGTGATAAAAGGCTGTCGCCAAGAGAGCTTATATTACCTTTAAAGTTGATTAATGTGCTTGGAATCTTGTCAGGTCTTCTTACGAAATACTCCAATTGGCGCGCGATAGTAAGAGCGACTGCCGCTTCGGCGCTGCGTTCTCCCGAATAACGGGTTAAATCGTCAACTAATTTATAAAGAATTTTGCTTTCCAGAGCCATAGCCTCGATAACTTCGGGATAAACATGCTCGACACGGTAATCGCGGAAAACATCAGGTTCAGGACCTGTTAAAACAAGTATTTTTCTATAAATGGTGTTCAAACGGAAGACACTTTCTTCCATTGTGTTTAACATATCGCCCATTTCACCGAGTGTTACCTGCATACGCAGTGAATTTGAACCTCTTTCAAGAGGGATAAAAATATCGCCTTGAGTATCGGATAATGTATAATGTCTCCATTTATTGGTATAAGCGAAAGGAACCGCCGCCAATTCTTCACAGATAATTTGTCCGTTAATCATAATGGAACGGTTAGAAACAAAGCCGCGGTTGTAATTCTGCCTTCCCTTGATGGTAATTCGATACATGCCGTCTTCCGGAACGTCAAAATCCCATTCAATCCACTGACCGGCTATACGCCAGGGTTCTCCGCCAATCATATTAAGGCGAATTCTAGCGACACTCGCGGGGTCTGTAGCGCCGGATGAACGGTCATAAATTCCGTATAATGATGAATCGCTTCTGCGGTTGGCGTGTTCGCCCTGTATTTTTAATGAATAATTTCTGCGGGTATTAGCGAAACGGTTAAGATTAATTCCGGCAAGATATTCGCGGTAAGTAGGAGTTTTTTGCGGAGCTCTTAATGTAAGAGAACGAATCGCCAAAGGCTCGTTCATACCGACAAGTCTTAGAGTATTTTCGCCTTCATGAAGATAGAAGGTATAAGGCTCTACGATATAACCCAAAGAATCCTTAAACCAAATTGTTTCCCAGCGCGGTATTTCGATCTGGCGCGGGCGGATATCGTTATCCTGATTGTCGCGTCCAACCGCTCCCGCGTCTCCCCAAACACGGGGGAATGAAAGCCTGTCCGCTCCCAGGAAGGGAACTTCGCCGTTTACAAAAAACGAACGTTCAATAGGGATTCCGCGCGCTTGAACAGGGAAATATTCCATTTGCACGGCATACATACCGGCTGTTTGAATATTTACTGTATATTCCACAAAACTTCGTTCCTCGGTAAGTAAAACGCGGGGAGTAATAAAATTGTTTTCCAGGCGGGATACATGATTTTCGATTACAGAAACGCCTTCGGCTGAGGAATAATTAAAAATATCGATAGGGATATCGTAACGAGCCGCCGGAACATTCGCGTGGCGTTCCATATACCTGGAATAAATGTTTGTTCTTCCACTGCTGGCTCCGGTTAAATCGAAACCAATATATTTATCAGAGAAATCTTTCTCTTCCCATCCGACAATCAATATAATCAACGCTAAAACAGCGGCGATAGCAATAATTCCAATTATTTTACCACGAAGAGAAATTTTATCCATAATATAAGAAAACCCCCAAAATGATTGATTTTTCTGACATTGCCCACAAAGAACAGGTTAAATTAATCCCATTGTGTTATCATAACCCTAATTTCTATAACATGTCAACAATTTTTAACTATTTTTTAACACAACGGGGGGGTGACACTTTTTCATTTCTCGCTAAGGGGCAAAGAAATTTCAATTATTTTTCGTTTTCGGTCAAACCCTTCGGGTTTGGCTCTTTTAAGGAATGGATTTTATGTCCGCTCACGCGGACGTACGGGTCATGCGCCAGAACATATCCGCGCCATATAAGAGTATGGAAAATCTGTTTTTGCGGATTTAATCTTTATTTTGGCGGAGGCTCTCATGGAAGCTAACAGAAACTTTAAAGACAGCGTTTTTACAACATTATTTAATGACCCCGACATCCTTCGGGAATTGTACTGCGCTCTAGAAGGTATTACACTACCTCCAGACGTACCAGTTTCCATAAACACACTGGAAAATGTGCTGTATTTGGATTTTTACAATGATATTTCTTTTGAAGTAGATGGAAAATTAATAGTACTTATTGAGCATCAAAGTACTATTAATCCTAACATGGCTTTACGCCTATTGTTCTACATAACCAGAGTACTGGAAAAGAAGATTGAAAGCAGAACTTTATATTCCAAAAAACCTGTTTCTATTCCATACCCTGAGTTTTTTGTATTGTATA
>WQXE01000002.1 GCA_009784995.1 Treponema sp.
ATTATAAACAGAATTTGAAATTTTGTCAAAATAAAAATGGAAAAAAACGCAACTTTTTTATAAATTTTGTGTCAGCAGGAAATGTGTATATTTACATATACATTAAAGTCGCTGCCGAAACGCGCCCCCTTCACCTCGGGAATAACTCGGTTCAGGGGGAACGCTTTCCGCAGCGACCTATAACAATTTTTATCTATAACACTCTCTTACTTAACCAATATAAGTAAGTAGCGCTTTTTTCCTGCACGGATTATTAATTCTCCATCTTTGTTAAGATTATCCAAGCCAATCATGACTGTGCTGTCGCTGATGTTACTAAGTTCACCGCTTGTTTCGGAAACAAAGGCTCCACCCTGCTGAACGAGGCGGCGAGCTTCGCTTTTTGTAGGTGCTAGTCCTGTATCAGAAAAAAGATCTACTACATTATAACCTGCTTCAAAACGAGAGCGAGCGACTTGCGCCTGAGGCATCGAAGATTTATCGCCACCACCTACTCCGCCGCTGCTAAACGCGCCGCTACCAAATGCAGCTTTAGCCCCTGCAAGAGCTTTGTCGGCTTCGTCTTTACTGTGTATTAAAGCGGTAACTTCCCAGGCGAGGCGTTCTTTGGCTTCGTTGGGGTTTTTGCCATCGGCGCAAAGAACGCGGCATTCTTCTTCGGGCAGGAAGGTAAACATTAATAAAAAACGAAGTATGTCGGCATCCGGGATATTTCGCCAGTACTGGAAAAAGTCATAGGGAGTGGTAACCGCGGGGTCAAGGAAAAGCGCGCCTTTTAAGGTTTTTCCCATTTTTTTACCGTCAGAGGTTGTAACAAGAGGGAATGTAAGACCGTAGGCTTCGGCGCCTTCGACACGGCGGATTAATTCCACGCCCGCGACGATATTACCCCATTGGTCGTCGCCGCCGATTTGCAAACGGCAGCCGTGGCGGCGGTAGAGTTCCAAAAAGTCAAAACTTTGCAATAACTGGTAGTTAAATTCGATAAAAGTAAGCCCTGTTTCCATTCGTTTTTTGTAAGCCTCAAAACTGAGCATGCGGTTTACAGAAAAATGCCTGCCAATATCGCGCAGAAAATCAATATAGTTAAGATTGGCAAGCCAGTCTTTGTTATTTACGGTGAAAGCGCTTTTGCCGTCGAAACCGACAAAACGGTCAAGCTGGGCTGTTATCGATTCAACATTTTTATTAATCGTTTCGTAATCGATCATTTTGCGCGTTTCATCCCTACCGGAAGGATCGCCGATACGTGCGGTGCCGCCACCAAGCAATGCGATCCCGGTATGCCCCGCGTCACGCAGATGACGAAACGCGAAATAGGGAACCATGTGCCCAATATGCAGACTTCCGCCTGTGGGGTCGGTTCCTTCGTAAAAAGCGATGGGACCATCGTCCATCAATTTTGAAAGGCCTTCGGCGTCTGTACATTGCTGGAAAAAGCCTCTTGTTTTTAAAGTATCTATTACTGGGTTCATATCTTTCATTGTACAGATTTTAATGGTGTCAGTCACCTATATTAAAGTCTGTCTATAAATGCAGGGCATTTTAGACAGACAACCTTAATAACGGTATATGGGTATTCACTTGACAAACACTTATTTTCATAAAACAATAAATACTACCATTTATCTACCTCCTCCATTTCCACTATTTCCTGTATCTTTTTTATCAGAATTCAAATTGTTTTGCCTTCTTTTATTTTCTTTTCTATCAGCAAAAATATTTATATTTTCAACTCTCTTTTCTATTATTTTTCCTAACAAAATAGCTCTTTTTGTCTCAACTGAAGGAATTTCTAATAATTCATCTTTTGCTTCTTTTCCAATATCTTTCAAATTAAAACTGTTTATCCAATCCCAATTTTTTACTAAATCCAATTGTTTTTCTAATGTATCAAAGCATATAGTTCTTGTTTTGGCATATTCTGGCAATCTTATCATACCAACTCCATCTTCATGAAATAAACTACTGCCCGTATCGTAAATGGGAGCCATTTCATAATTATTTAAATTATCTGAATTTCTTAATATTCCAAAATTTTTAAAATGCCTATCGTGATTTAACATTATATAATCCAATACCATCATTTTATCTAAATATTCAATACAATATTTTATATTTAAATTTAATGCACATTTTAAAAAATGTTTATACATATTATTATCCGAATAAGATGGTTCGTGTGAATAATAAATATCTATAGCTTCAACTAATTCTTTGTTTTTATCAGTCATATTTATACATATACTTCTAGGCTCATCTTTTCTAAAATTTCTAATATATGGAACACATATTATTCCAAGTTTTTTACATATATTTGTAGCTATAACTTCATTAGAAGGTTCTTGCATATATGGTCTTTTTCCAGTTTTTATTAATATTCTCTTTCCATCTTCTCTTATGTCCCATCTTTTTTTTAAATTACCACTTGATGTAATATCTGGCGAATTAAAACTGTATTTTTTATTTTTAGCTTTAATACCAAAAAATAAATTTCCCAAACTTTTATCAAATTCATTTTCATAAAAATTAATATTTTTCCATTTATTATCACTATTTAACTTATCTTTCCAATAATGATCTGACAAACTTAATCCTTTACTTAAAAATAGTAATTTTTCTTTATTTGAATCATCTAATTCCCTCATTACAACTTTATATTCTTCTCTATTTTCAGATATACCTCTATTAACCCACCATTTAATAAATCTTTCTTCATCTAATGCACCATCTTCTCTTATACTTGACAATGGCATGTGATCTTTATTTAAAACTTCTTTTACTTCAACAATACTTCCCATAGAATTAAAATTAATTATTGCTACATCTATATCTTTGTGTTTTAGAACTTCTAACATAATTTCCTCTTTATTAATAATATTATATATTTTATAACAATTTCAGTTCTACCCATCCTTTTTTCCATTTTTAAGCTCCTTTTCTTTCAGCAATCTCATTATATATAACAGGTTTTATTTCTGCCGCCTGTTCTATTAGTCTATAAAATAATTTACCACGACTTGCCGATGTTCTTCTGTTAAATCTAAAAGTATACTCATCAAGATAATAAGCCATGTGCTGATCGGATATAGAACCCTGTAAAGTACCCAAAATCCACCTTTTAAGTAAAGATATTACTAAATGAACATGCGGTAACAATTTTTCCTCATCTTTTTTATCAGAAACTTTGTGTTTATACCCAAGCTCTTTAATCCTACTATATCCTTTCCATCCATCTGTTATTATTGTAGAACCAGATTCTACAGAATTTTGTAAAAATTCTTCAAGATTTTGTGCCGATGCGTCTTTTATCACAGCAAGTCTTACCCTTCCTATTTTGCTACCATCCATTTCAACAGCTACAGCTACCAAAGTCTTATTATCAGTACCCCTTCCTCTTTTACCGCCAGATTGTTTTCCGCCTATAAAAGTCTCATCAATCTCTACAATACCTTTGAGCTTTTCTCTTCCCGGTCTGACCATAGCCACACGCAATTTATGAAGCCAAGTCCATGCGGTTTTATAACTACCAATACCTAATATTCTTTGCAAACCCAATGCGCTTGTTCCGTTTTTTTGTGATGTTATCCACCACATAGCCCTAAACCACATAGATAAAGGCTTATGAGTATCTTGAAATATTGTATTTGCAGTTAAATGATTTTGTTGCCTACATTCTTTACATGTATATAACTTATCATTTACAACCCAATATTCCTTACCACCACATTTAAAGCACTCAAATCCATTTTTATATTTGAGGTTAAAAAGGTAATTTCGGCAAGATTCCTCTGTTCCAAACTTTTCTTCAAATTCCATTAAATCCATAGGATAAATCATACCTTAATTATATCACAAAATCAAGTGTTTGTCAAGTGAATACCCACATAACGGTATTTTCGCACCGTTTAGATACTAAACGGGAGAAAATACAAGGTCTGTTCATAAAGTAACCGACTTTATGAACAGACACATTTTAACCGATAATAAATAAAATGGAATCTTTAACTGTATTTGATATAATTAAACAGGTTCTCTCTTCATGGCAGGTAATAGTTATCACAATAGTAATTTTACTATATATAAAAATTATCAATCATGTATCCAGAAGATACCATAGACCTCGTGCCATGAAAAAAATAAAGATTGGTATATTCAAGAAAAAAGACAAAACAACGGCGTCAACGGATTCCGAAGACATACTTCCAGGCTCAAGCTCAAATGACGACCTAGGCCTGGAAGAGGCTTAATTTCTATTATTCTTTTACACCGCCGACATTTAAACCGACTACAAAGTAACGCTGCATAAACGGATAAATCAAAAGTATTGGCGTGGCGGCAATTACAGTGATCGCGGCTCGTATGCTCATTGGTGTTACCATGCTCGACGCTCCTCCCTGAGCGGCTACACCCATCGCCCCCGCGTCGCTCGCGCTGCGTCCCGCGTTTTGGCTCGATTGCAGATATTCCATCAATTTATACTGCAAAGTATGCAGATGCTCTCTACCTGAGTTATAAATCATTGTATCAAACCAGGAGTTCCACGCTCCTACGGCGACAAATAAACCGATTGTCGCGAGAACCGGAAGACATAGAGGTAAAACAATTCGGGAGAAAATAAAGAAATCTCCGTAACCGTCAATACGCGCCGATTCTATAATACTTTCAGGAATGTTGCGCATATATGTTCTCATAACGACAAAATTAAAAGCATTTACAATTCCGGGAACAATATATACCCAAAATGAGTTTACCATGCCAAGACTTCTGATAAGGAAGAACGAAGGAATGAGTCCCGCGTTAATGTACATCGAAAGAATGATAATAAATGTAAAAGGTTTTTTGAATATAAATTCATTCCTGGATAACGCAAACGCGATCATCGCTGTAAAGAAAACGCTTGTTACAAGATTAATCGATGTTCTCGCGACAGATACGAAAAACGCGCGAGGAATTGCTCCTGTTTGGAAGATAACCTCATAGTTAAACATTGTAAATCTTCTTGGCCAGAAATTAATGCCTCCGCGTATCGAATCCATAGCGTCATTAAACGATATAGCTATTGTATTCCAGAAAGGATAAAGGGTGATAAATGCGAGCAGAATTAAAAATGATGTATTAAAAGTATGAAAAACAATATTTTCAATCTTTGATAAAGTATAAGGTTTTATTTTTATCATATTAAACGCTCCTCGCCCGCTCTTTTCGCGATTTCATTCGCGATAAAGATAAGAGAAATATTGACAATATTTTTGAACATACCGGCAGCAGTCGCAAGTGAATAATTGTTGCGGCTAAGTCCGTAGATAAGCACATAAACATCGATAGTATCGGAAACATCCATTACAAGTCCGTTTCGCAACAGGTACTGCATTTCAAATCCGGCGTCAAGAATGCGTCCTATACTCATAATAAGCAAAATGATGATAGTAGGTTTTATACATGGAAGCGTTATACGCCACATTTTTTGATACCTGTTACAGCCGTCAATATCAGCGGCTTCATACAGATTTGGATCAATCCCCGCAATCGCGGCTAGATATATAATTGTATTCCATCCTACTTCTTTCCAGACGTAAGTAGCGCCGATAATTCCCCAAAAATAATTGGGTTCCGCGAGCCATAATACAGGTTCTTTTATAAGACCCAGCGCCATTAAAACATTATTAATCGCTCCGTTATCTGTGGTTAACATGGAAGAAACAAGACCTGTAACAATAACCCATGATAAAAAGTGCGGAAGATATGAAATTGTTTGAATTGTACGTTTAAATAAAATATTTTTAACTTCGTTTAAAATGAGGGCAAGCCCGATAGCTGTGATAAAACCAAGAGTAGTATTGATAAAACTCATTGCCACAGTGTTTCTTACAGTTCGCAGGAAAACAGGGTCATCAAATAAAAATATAAACCAACGCAGCCCTGCCCATTCCTGATTGGAAAAAGTCCTAGCTGGTCTGTAATTTTGGAAAGCCATCGTCCAACCCCAAAGCGGAACATATGTAAAAAGTAATATGTATACAATGATAGGAAGGCTCATGTAAAGAAGCTGTTTTTGACGGCTAATTTTTTTAAAGAATAATTTATCTTTGGCTCTGTAAAAACCTACGATTGATGATCCCATAACAAGGATTAAAATAGATAAAACTAAAAAAGTCATTTGCGTATTCATTTAGTACCACCTAAAAAAGATAAAAAAACAGAGGCGGAAATCCGCCTCTGTTTAAAACACGAACCTGTAAACTACCTGATACCCCATTCTCTGAGGCGCAAGTTAAGCTGTTCTTGCATGTATCTTTCGTAGGCTGCAAGACCCGCGGCATTCATTTCCGCTACATAATCATTCCACCTTCTTTCAAAATCAGCAGGTGGTGCCAAAATTATTTGAGGCAAGCGCTGTTTCATAATTTCTTCCATGCGTGTTAATGCCATTTGAGCGTCTGATCCGTCCGGAGGAGTAGGCATACTCCAGGTTGGGAACCATGGATTATTTGCCGGAGGATTGGGATCCATCAATTCATTATAGTTTGTTACGCGATAAGCTTGTAACAATTCAATATCTTCAGGAAGCAGTGTAGCTTCACGTTCGGGGAAGAAGTCGCTAAGGTCAGATGGATAACCATCGGAGAAAGAACCTTGCAATTTCGGAGAAACGTCATCTAAAAGTCTTAAACGATTTTGTGTCTGCCAGTTATCATTCTGCCAGTTATCGCGCTGTTGCTGTGTGCGGTAAGGTACACCCTGAGCATCCCACTGCCAATGTTGTCCTTCGATACCCCAGTGAATTGTGCGCTGTACATTTTCTTCAAGTAAAGCGTTAAAGAAACGAATAATTCTGACAGGATCTTTCGCGCTTACGCTGATACCAACGCCGCGAAGAAGGTTAGGAATAGGCAGGTTGCGGTATCTTGGCGCGATACTTTCATCAAATACGATTGGAAGCGGAGCCATGGTGCGGTTATTTTCGCCTCTGTCTCTATTCGCGAGGTCCGCGGAATACATGAATTGCCAGCCTTGAATACTTTGACCCAATACGCGACCTGAAGCGATTTTCGCTTGATATTGATCGTAGTTATCTGTAAAGCCCGCTCTGTCAACAAGACCTCTCGCGTTCATTTCATTAAGTTTTTGGAACCATCTTTTGCTGACATCCATTGTAAAGAATGTTTTGTATTCGTAATTATTGGCAACGTTTACCATACCGTTACCTTCGTTTGGATTACCGGCTAAGAAGTTAGGTGGATTCCAAAGTTCAAACGCTCTCCAGCCATCAGTAAGAACAGAGAAAGGAATTGTAGGCTGACCGTTAATTCTTGGGTTAGCTCTGTAATATCTTTCGATTAAATCAAAATATTGATCAATAGTTCTGATTGTAGGATAATTTGCCCACTTTAAAACATCTTTTTGAATCCAAAAAGCTGCTTGGTCATAATTTGGTCTGTGATCAAGACCATGAATTACACCGTAGTTAATAAGGTAATAAATATTACCATCGGCGGACTTCATTTTATCCCAATGTTCAGCGTAATGTTTTTTAATATTTGGACCGTATCTTTCGATTAAGTCCTGCAAAGGTATTAAAGCTCCTGCTTCTATCCATTCATTTCCTCTAATTTCGAGAAGATCAGGATAATCACCGGAAGCGATCATAACACCACGTCTTTGGGCGATATCGCCAACAAGAAGATCCCATGTAAAGGTAACATTTAAGTTATCCTTTAAATACACAACAATTGGGTTGTCGGCAGAAGGCCGAGGAGCATTTGCTGTTTCATGGAAAATTGAGATTTCTATCGGATAGAAATCACCGCCACGAGCGCCACCACCGGGACAACCTGTAAAAAAGGCCATCACCATAAAGCATGCCACTGCAATAACAACTACAGTGTTCAACTTATTCTTCATTTTTTCCTCCTAAATTAATTATCTTAATAAAGAATACCATATAATAAGAAAATCGCATATAGAAAATAGAAAAAAATATTCAAAAAAGTTCATTTTTCGGTCATGCAAAACGGTACTTTTACCCCATATATAGTTATGGAAAATAATGAAAAAAATGGTCTTTTGTACGATGAAGACCCGTTAACAAAGGCTGTAAAAAACCTTTTTGGGCTTTCGTACCTGTTCCCGTACCAAAGGCTTGTTATAACGAATATCCTTGAAGCGGCTCAAGCGGCAGGGCTTCCAATAAAATGGAATGAAAAAACGACTGAAACCTTTGAAGCCTTAGAAAAATCGGACAGGGAGCTTTTGGGTAAGCAGATAGTCATTCTCCCCACAGGAGCGGGAAAATCCCTTTGTTTCCAGCTTCCCGCGATGTTGATAAAGGGAATAACCCTTGTAATTTATCCGATTCTTTCGCTGATGGCGGATCAAAAACGCCGCCTTGAAAAAACCGGTTTTAATCCAGTGGTTTTAAGAGGAGGGCAAAGTAAGGAAGAAAGAGAAGAAATCTGGAGAAAACTTAAAAACGGACAAAGCGGTTTTATTATCGCGAACCCGGAAATCATGCTTACAAAGCAGGTTCAAACGCAGATGGAAAAAATAAAAGTTTCACATGTTGTAATTGACGAAGCTCATTGTGTAAGTGAATGGGGAGAGAGCTTTAGACCTTCATACCTGGAAATCGGCTCCATTTTAAGTTTCCTTGATCCGCCACTCGTAACAGCTTTTACAGCGACAGCTAGCGCTCCGGTTTTGGAAAAAATAGGGAAATACATTTTTAACGGTATTCAGGTTAATCAAATTGTCGGAAACCCCGATAGGCCTAATATCAGTTATTCCACGAAGGGTTGTATTAACAGGAATTTAGCTGTCAGGGATTTATTGACAGAAAATTCCCGCCCTGCGATTGTGTTTTGTTCATCACGCCCGGGAACAGAAAGATTAGCCCGTTATTTACGAAATGAATTTGAAGAAATGGGTTTAGAGTGGTACAGGGAAATACGTTTTTATCACGCGGGTTTAAGTAAAGAAGAAAAAACACAAATTGAAAAATGGTTTTTTAATAATAAGGAAGCCGTTCTTTGTTCAACTTGCGCGTACGGGATGGGTGTTGATAAAGCCGATATAAGGACTGTAATACACAGGGATTGCCCTCCGTCTGTAGAAGCGTATTTGCAAGAATCAGGCAGAGCGGGGCGGGATGGAGAGCAATCAAAAGCGGTTTTACTTTTTGGACCGGATGATGAAAGAGAAGTAGAAAGATGTAAAACCGATAACAGCCGTATAACAGCGCTTTTAAATTACGCGAAAAATATAAAAAACTGCCGCAGGCATTCCCTTTTGGAACTGCTTAATTTTGACGGAGGAAAGGAAGTGCCGCAGGAAAATTGTTGTGATGTTTGTATGCAAAAAGCAAGTGTTTTACTTAGAGAAGAAGAATCTGTAATGGAATTTTTTAGAAAAAATAAAAGATGTTTTTCACAATACGAGGCCGCGATATTGTTAGCTGAAAGTACAACCGTGCGCTGGTCGCAGGAGGAAGCCGGTTATGTAATAAACCACTTGATAAAAAAAAGAGACTTAAAAGTAATAAAGGGATTTCTTTGGAAAAATAAGATAACAATAAAGTAATTTATTAATAATTTTATCTCGCAAAGGCGCAAAGTTGCTGTCCGAATTCTTTTCGTTATTACAATAAATATTAGAAATAACAAATAGATTTCTAGTTTTTAATGTAAGATATCGAACTACTACTCTGCGTTCTTAGCGCCTCTGCGATCTCTGCGAGAAATTATTCCACTTTAATTTTTACGCTCACAGGAGCGGGTGCGCCTTTTTCCATTGCCGCTTTTACAGGCGCCGCGTTAGCTGCAATAACCGTATAAGAGCCTGTTACCAGTTTTGAATTGCCGTCCGCATCCACAGATTCAAACACCGAAGCTGAAAGTTCAAACTCTGCTTTCGCGCTCTTTCCAGCTTTTATAAAGATTCGTTTAAAACCTCTTAACGAAGAAAGCGGTTCATCTTCGGTTCTTGTATCTTTGGAAATATAAATCTGCACTACTTCGTCAGCGTCAAACTTGCCAACATTACTAACGGTGACTGACACCATTACTTTGCCGCCCGCGGAAATCGAAGGACAGCAAAGATCGATAGAATCGAAACGGAAAGTTGTGTATGAAAGCCCAAAGCCAAACGGATACAATGGTTTTTCTGTCATGTAACGGTATGTGCGCCCTTTCATGGAATAATCTTCGTAGGCGGGAAGCTGAGAAGTAGAAGCGTAAAAAGTGACAGGGAGTTTTCCCGAAGGAACAACATCGCCGAAAATTATGTCGGCGACTGCTTTGCCGCCCGATTCACCGGGATACCATGCGAAAATAACAGCGTCGACTAAGTCTTCAGGGTACGCGATAGCGCTTCCGCCTGTTAAAACCATAATTATTTTTTTGCCGGCTTCACGTATTTTTTGAAGATACTTTAACTGCCAGGGCGGAAGCTCTATCGTATTACGGTCGCCGTTGGAATCGGACGCGATCGCGTCGCCTTCTTCGCCTTCCATCGCGCCGTCTAATCCCATAACAACTATTACAATGTCGGCGATATTCGCCTCCCCATAATGAACAAGCGATTTACTGTTTTCGCTATACATTAAACAGCCCTGCACATAATCAAGACAAATACCGAACTTATCTTTGACCTTTTCACCTAACCCTTCAAGTATTGTAATAAAACGAGAGCTTACGCCGAAATAATTGCCAAAAAGGGTATGCGAGTTAGCGGCTCCCGGTCCTGTTACGACAATTTTTTTAGGGGAAGAATCCAATGGTAAAATATTATTGTCGTTTTTAAGAAGAACAATTGACTTTTGCGCGGCTTTTAAAGCGAGCTTTCGGTGTTTATCGCAATTGATAATTTTTCTGTTAAGTTTACCGTATTTGCTCTTATTGGGAGGATTAAACATTCCTAGTTTAAAACGTGTGCGCAAAAGACGTTCAAGAGATGTATTTATTGTATCTTCTGTTACAAGCCCCTGTTTGTGAGCGACTGTTAAAAACGGATATGTACAGCCGCAGTTAAGATCGCAGCCTGCGTTAAGCGCCATCGCGGCAGACTCTTCAGAAGACTTTGTTACTTTATGATACTCATGGAAATCCTTAATTGCCCAGCAATCCGAAACTACATGCCCTTTAAAATTCCATTTGCCGCGAAGGATTTCTTTTAAAAGAAGATTGCTCGCGCAGCATGGTTCGTCAAGCGTGCGGTTATATGCGCCCATGACGGTTTCCACTCCATTTTCTACAAGAGCTTTAAACGCGGGTAAATACGTTTCCCATAAATCTTTTTTGGTAACAATCGCGTTAAAAGTATGGCGATCTTTTTCAGGTCCTGAATGAACGGCGTAATGTTTGGCGCAGGCTGCTGTTTTTAGGTTTTCAGGATCATCGCCCTGTAAACCCCGCACAAGAGCTACGCCGATACGGCTTGTAAGGTACGGATCTTCTCCGTAAGTTTCCTGCCCGCGACCCCAGCGAGGATCCCGGAAAATATTTATATTGGGTGTCCAGAAAGTTAACCCCCAGTATTGACCTCGGTTTCCTTGTTTTACAGCTTCGTTATATTTCGCCCGCGCCTCATCAGAAATTGCAATAGCAACTTCTTTTACAAGGCTGTCATCAAAAGTCGCGGCTAACGCGATAGCCTGCGGAAAAACGGTTGCAACACCCGCTCTTGCAACTCCGTGCAGACATTCGTTCCACCAGTTGTATTCGGGTATTCCAAGGCGTTCTATCGCGGGGCTTTTATAAAGCAGCTGGGAGACTTTTTCTTCCAGCGTCATTTGGGAAATTAATTCTTTTATTTTTGATTCTCGGCTCATGGTTTACTCCTACAACAATAATTAAAGTATTATAAGAAGAAAATTGATTTATAACAATCTTTACAATCTAAAAAACTTAAATAGAGAGCTTATCTGTAAGGCGATTACAGGCTTCTTCAACATCAGCTCTGTGTCCAAACGCCGAGAAGCGCACAAACCCTTGCCCCGCGGGACCAAAACCCGCGCCCGGTGTTGTAACAACATGGCACTTTTCCAGGATTTGCGCGAATACTTCCCAACTGTCCTTGCCGGGGAAGCGCGCCCAAATATATGGAGAGTTATCGCCGCCAATGCAATTTATACCAAGTTTTTGAAGTGTCTCTCTTATCAATTTCGCGTTCGTTAAATAAAAATCCGTAAGAGCGCGCATCTCTTTTATTCCCTCGTCATCAAGGGCTGCTATTCCGCCTGCCTGCGCGATGTTTGAAGCACCGTTAAAAATAGTGCCTGTTATACGGCTCCAGTCGGCGTGTACACTTTCGCCTCCCGCGTACTTTAAAGCCTTTGGAACTACAGACCAGCCGAGGCGAATCCCTGTAAATCCCGCGGGTTTTGAAAATGAGTTTACTTCGATAGCGCACTCGTCTGCCCTGTCTATTTCGTAAATAGTTTTCGGCAAAGATGAATCGCGGATAAACTCGCTGTATGCGGCGTCAAAGATGATGATGCAGCCTTTAGTAATCGCCGTGTTTACAAGTACTGTAAGCTGAGCGCGATCGGAAACTGCCCCTGTAGGATTGTTAGGTGAACAAAAATAAATAAGGCTGTTATTTTCGATTAAATCAAGGTTCGGGAAAAAAATATTTTCTGCCGTACATGGAAGATATGTAATTCCGGCATAACCTGTGTCTTTAAAAGAGGCAGCGGCTCCTATTATAACAGAGCCGTCAACATAAACAGGGTACGAAGGGTCTTGCACGGCGATTTTTACACCCGAGCCAAAAAGCATTTGTAATCTGCCAATGTCACACTTTGAGCCGTCAGAGATAAAAATTTCATCAATTGAAAACTTGCCATTATAAAAAACTTTGGAAATTTTTTCGCGCAATAAAGGAAGACCTTCATCCTGGTATCCCGAATATCCTTCTACAGTGCCTAGTTTTCTGGCTCCTTCTACAAGCCCTGCATTGATGTGAGGCAAAACCGGTTCTGTAGTATTACCGATACCGAGGCTTATGATCTTTGCATCGGGGTTAGCGGCTGCAAATTCGCGCCTGCGTTTGGCGATTTCAGGGAAAAGGTAACCTGCTTTTAAATTTGCGATATTTTTATTTCTTGTAATCATTTCATTCCTCCAACATAATATAGAATTTTTTCTCGCAAAGACGCTAAGGCGCAGAACCGTTATTCGAAATCTTAACCTAAATCTTCTTTGCGCCTCTACGTCTCTGCGAGATGCTCTTCTTAATTAAATACTTTAACTCCATTAATATCCAGCGTAGCAAAATAATCTTCTACTGTCTCAGCCCTGCGGATTTGCAAGACACTTCCATCGGCGCGTAACAATAATTCGCCGCAGCGAAGTTTACCGTTATAATTATATCCCATCGCTCTTCCGTGCGCGCCCACATCGTGAAGAATTACAAAATCCCCGCCGGATTTATTCCGCATAATATACTCTGCGGCAGTTTCAATTTTAGGAAGCTGTCTTTGAATCGCGAACTTGTCGTTATTTTCGCAAAGGCTGCCGACAACATCGTAAGTTTCGGTTAAAGGCGCGTTTTCCTTGCCGGGGATTGTTATGTGATGATACGCGCCGTAAAGACCCGGGCGCATTAAATCCGCGGCGCATGCGTCGAGGGCGATGTAATTGCGGTAGATTTCTTTTTTATGAACAGCCCGTGTAACAAGCCAGCCGTAAGGACCTGTAACTACCCTGCCCCACTCTGTGCGTATACCCATCGGAGTAAGTCCCGCTGGCTCTAAAACTTCTTTATACGCTTTTAAAATACCGTCTGTAAGGGCTTTGTAATTTATGGCTTCCTGATCCGGCTTGTATGGAATTCCCACTCCGCCGCCAAGATTGATAAATTCCAGGCGCACTCCTGTTTTGTTAAATATTTCTACCGCAAGTTCAAAAAGGAGCCTCGCGGTTTCGATATGATACGCGACAGAAAGTTCATTACTCGCGACCATTGTATGCAAGGAAAATCTTTTTACGCCTTTTTCTTTAAGCATGGCGAAACCTTTAATCAGCATCTCTCGTGTAAAGCCGTACTTTGCTTCTTCAGGTTTTCCGATAATGGCGTTGCCCTCTTTTAAAGGACCGGGATTATAACGCATGGAAATTAATTCCGGTAAACCTGTGGTTTTTTCCAAATATTCAATATGAGAGAAATCATCAAGGTTTATTACAGCGCCCATTTTTTTCGCGGCTTCGTATTCCTTAACGGGAGTTTCGTTGGAAGTAAACATGGCGTCTTCGCCTGTGATACCTGCCATTTCGGATAACAAAAGCTCTGCGTAACTGGAACAATCACTGCCAAATCCTTCTTTGGCAAGCAATTTTAATATAAAAGGGTTAGGCAGAGCTTTAACCGCGAAATAATTTTTGTAAAAAGGAAAACATGAAAAAGCCGCTTTTATATTACGGACATTTTCGATTATCGCTTTTTCATCGTAGATATAAAACGGCGTGGGGTACTGCCGTGAAAGTTCTTCAAGCGCGGCTTTATCTAACGGAAAATATTTCAATTCAAATATCCCTTGTGTTTTAAAAGCTCGGCGTTTAGTATTCCGCCGCCCGCGGCTCCGCGGACAGTGTTATGCGACAACGCTACAAAGCGGATATCAAAAACATTACATGGACGCAAACGCCCGATAACAACTGCCATTGCCTTGTCGGCATCGCGATCTTTTCTGGGCTGCGGGCGGTTATCCTCTTCGCGATAAATAATCGGCTGCTTAGGCGCGAACGGAAAGTCCGCTTCCTGAGGCAGACCTTTGTAAGCTGCCCAGATTTGTTTTATTTCTTCCATAGACGAGGGCTTTTTACCGGCGAACTCAAGCGATACACAAGCTGTATGTCCGTCTATAACAGGCACACGATTACAGTGAGCGGAAATTATAGGAAGCTCCGCGTTTTTAATAACATTTCCGTTAATGGAACCAAAAATTTTTAATGGTTCTTTTTCGGATTTTTCTTCTTCGCCGCCAATATATGGAACGATATTATCGATCATGTCCAAACTGGGCACGCCCGGGTATCCCGCGCCGGAAACCGCCTGCATCGTGTGAACGATAAGCCGCTGCGCAGGGTAGCCTGCTTGCGCTAGCGCGTGAAGTGGCTTCATATAACTTTGTATCGAGCAATTTGGTTTAACCGCGATAAACCCGCGATCCCATCCGCGATCTTTTTTTTGCAATGGAATAATATCGGTATGTTCAGGATTTACTTCCGCGATTAAAACAGGAACATCATCTGTCCAACGGTGGGCTGACGCGTTTGAAATTACAGGGATTCCCGCGGCGGCATATTGTTCTTCAAGCGCTTTGGTTTCGTCCTTGCTCATTTCAAGCGCGGAAAAAACAAATGAACATCCGCCTTTTTTAAAAGCGTCGATAGCGCGGTTTACATCATTGGCATCTTCGACCATGATGTCTCCTACATGCGGAGCGTAAGTTTTTGTCAATTGCCATCTTCCGGCGACAGCGTCTTTATATTTTTTACCCGCGCTGCGCGGAGAGGCTGCCGCGAAACGTACCTCGAACCAGGGGTGATCATTGAGAAGGGAAATGTATTGCTGCCCAACCATGCCTGTAGCGCCCAGTATACCAACCGGGATTTTGCCAGATGAATTTTGTGACATAACTAGCTCCTTGTGGAGTCATGTTACTATTTCGATGTTAAGTTGTAAACCCCGTCCCAGCTTTCATCTGGTAAAGTCACAGAGAATTGTTTTAACCTATCAAGATAAATAGTCGAAGGAACATCGCCCGGTTTAATTAACAGGGTTTCGTTAAAACCTTCCACGGCTTTTTTCCAGTCGCGTTTTTCAAAACATTCCAAAGCTTCGTGGAAAACTGAAACAAGTTTTTTATTATCTTCAGACGCGGTTTCCGTCATGTCAATTAATTCGCAAAGACGAACAGGTTCGTTAATACCAACAACACGCACGCGATCTAGTTTTCTGTAAAGAAGCGCGTCCCCTGTTTCTTTAACCGCCTGTTCCGATGCCAAAATCCATGTACCATATTGACTGTTTACGCTTTCCAGACGCGCGGAAAGGTTTACAGCATTTCCCATAATCGTATAGTTCATTTTGTTTGCTGTACCCATGTTACCCGCGACCATGCTGCCTGTATTAATACCGATGCGCGTTAAAACAGGTATTGGAGAAAGATTATTTTCCATTATTTCCCTGTTGAGTTCTTCTTCAATCTTTTTCATGCGGATGGCGCTCACACATGCGCGCAGCGCGTGATCAGGAAGAGGGATTGGCGCGCCAAAGAAAGCGACAATAGCGTCCCCAATGTATTTGTCTATCGTACCTTTTTCCGCGAGTACAACATCACTCATGGCGCTTAAATATTTATTAAGCAAACTTACCAATTTTGTAGGATCGCCTAGTTTTTCTGAAATTGTAGAAAAACCTTTTATGTCGGTAAAAAGCGCTGTCATGTGATATTTTGTTCCACCCAATTGAAGCCGTGAAGGATCCGCGATTATTTCTTTTACAACATCACTTGAAACATAGGTAGAAAACGCGTTACGGATAAAACTTTTTTCTTTTTCAGAGCCGGCATACGAAATAATTTCGCGGATAATAATAGCCGTGAACATCGCCAAAATAAACCCGATAGGACCCCAGAAAAATCCTGTAAAACGGAAAAGCAAAATTGTTAAAACAAGGAAAAATAAAACCGAAGCGAAACCAGCGGACGCGCGGATTACAGGCGGAAGTTTAATTGTATACATAAAAAAGAGCGGAATAAAAATCAACATAAATAAAATCCGCCAAATATGATCGATAGGCACTAAAAAAGATTCCGAAAGAATGGTATCCAATACAACGCCGTGAGTTCCTACGTTAATATAAAAACCGTGAAAGGGATTTCTGCCAATATCGGTAGTTCCCGTATTGGTCTGCCCGATAATTACAAATTTATCGTTAAATGTTTTTTTGCAATAATCAAGAATTTCATTATATTCGTTTAGATACGCGCCGAGTACTTCCAACAACGAAATAATATAATAAGCTTCGTCTTCTACATCTTCGGCTCCGGCAGAACCTTCAAACCAGGAACTGACTTCCAGTATTTTCTGCGCAGGGTCATCTGCAAAAAGTTCACCTAACAATTCATAGGCATAATTGCGGTAATTAACAAAATCGTTAAAGGCTTCATCCGATGTGTTATTCATGGCATAATATTTTGAATCATACGCTGCATCCAAAAGCTTTATCGCGTCATTAAGAATTATCGGAAGAAAACTTAACGTATTGTCATAATGCGCGAAGAAATGAATATCGGCTGTAGAAAAAAGAGCATTGGCGTATTTTAAAACTTCCGTTTCTATTGTTTCAAGAAAACTGAATTCCGCAAAAGAAACGTGAGTGTATTTATCATAATAATCTTCTTTAGGCCAGTTAAGCATCATTCTGCCTTTGTTGTCCAAAGGTATAACGATATCTTTTTTTCTGCCGTCAGAAAGCCGCGCCTGTTTAATCGTAAGTTTGCGTCTTTCCAATTGAATTTCCGGGTTTCCAAGATAATCGATTAACGGCGCGAAAGAAAGCTGCAAGTACCAGTTATCGAAAATATTCTGCGCAAGATAAACGCGTCTTCTTGTCGCGTCATCATCAACTTCGACATTTGTAAAACCGGCACCTTTCGCGTTAAGAGAAAATGGAGAATACGCCGGAAGTATATCAATAAAACCGCCGCCTAAAATCGCGTTAGGTGAAGCGTTTACAGGATACGAAAAACGCTGCTCCGCGATGGTACGGCGCGACGCCTGCTCACCTTCTAACGGATACATACGCAAGTTTAAAGTAGACCAAGTTTTTCCATTAAGAGCCATCGCTTGCGCGAAATATTGATCGTTATCGCGGGCAACATTTTGAGCTCTGTTATAAAGATTAAACTGTTCTCTATTAATTAAGTTTAAAAGGTCTTCCTGAACTAAAGGTATATCGGCATTTCTAATTCGTCCTGTTTGAATAGCGGAAAGTAAATCACTAGTATTTGACGCGATATCGGAAAAGCTGCGCGCGAAATCATGACTAAGGCCATGTTCCAGATAAAGACTGTCTATCCCTTGATGACCGCTTCTGTCAATAAACTCAATATCAAAAATTACAGCCCTAACACCGTATTCTTTTAAACGCAAAAGACCGTCGGCGTAAATATGGCGGGGCCAGGGAAAAACTCCATATTCATCGATAGCGGGATCGTTAATATTTAAAAAGACAACATCTTCCAATAAAACGCGGTCCGCTCTGAACCGCAGAAAAAGATTGTATATTTGATCTTCAAGCGCGGTCATTACACCGATTAAATATAACAAAGAAAATACTACAGCGGCTGCAAAGCCGATTAAACCATTTTTTAAATTTTTCATGGTTTATTGTATAATGAAAATTAAAAAACTACTACCGTCTGCCGCGTATTGTGTTATTTGAAAAATTTAATGTCGCGGGAAGAATGGGCAAACCATTTCCATATATAGCTACACCATAATTTATTAATGAATCACCATCATCAACAGATATATTCGCAAGACCAGGATCATCAGTACCGTATACCACACCGCCGTACATAATAAAAGTTCCATTACTATTTACACATATACCACCACCTGATTCTCCAGCTATATTACTGGAAATGGTACCACCGTGCATTTCAAAAATTCCATCCATACCAACAGATACGCCACCGCCAACGAGAGACTTATTTTTTTCGATAGTACCGCCATACATAAAAAATTGTCCACTAACACGAACAACACCTTCTAAAATACCGAAATTATCATTATTATAATGATTAGTCAATGTTACACCGTCGTACATATAAAATTCAGCGTCAAATAAAGAAACTAACGGAGCACCAAAACCTTCTTCTATACCTCTGATTATAATAGTTCCTTCCATACCCGGCATACCAAGTGAAAATGTTGTTGGAAAATCAAAACCATCGATTATTATTCTTGTTCCTTTAATTGTCACGTTTTTTTCAGAAATAAGAATTTTATTACCAAGTACAACTAATAAGCTTGGTTCCCCATTATTAAAACCATCAATATCATTAGTTATAAAAATATATAACTTTCGTGAATCACGAATATCAGGGTTATTAAAAGAAATTCCATTTTCATCCATTAATTCTAATGCATTATTAAGCTGATCAAAATTACCAACTTCCACAGCAGAATGTATTTCCAAACTAACAGCGGTATGAAAACCCGCTTTTACATCTATGCCGGAAGTTAAACCATAACCTTTAAGTGTATTATTATCGCGAGCTTTAATTGTTACAGAGTATGTACCAGGAAGGACTGTAATGGAACCTCCTGTACTGGGAAAAGTTCTTACAATATCAGACATGCCGGGACTTTTAAGAGTAATTTCGTATGATAAATTATTTTTTTCTCTGTCCCAATTTACAAACGACCTCGCAGAATCACCAAAGTTAAAAGTTATTTGTCCTTCGTCGCCAACCCAGGGGCTAAAACACGCGCTTAAGATAAAAATGCAAAGAGCTGTAATAAAAATAAAAACAATTTTTTGAATTTTCATAATTCACTCCTAATTTTTATTATTGTATCCTGGAATCGTTTAGTATATGAATTGTGTCATTCACTCCATTGGGAGGGTTATCTACAAAATTTTCTGGTGTTTCAATATTGTTATAAGCATTACCATTTTCCACCCATAACGCAGCGCCATTTTGAGCTATATTACCTTGATTGCTGTTGCTTCCGTACACAATACCATTTCGAATATTAAGAGTCGCAGAATTATCAATATAAAAACCGCCGCCATTAGAAGTTGCATTATTACCAGAAATTACCCCGCCATCCATAATAAGAAAACCGCCAAGTAAACTAACACCGCCGCCGTTAGCTGCATTATTACCTGTTATATTTCCGCTATTCAGGTAAAGATTGAAACCTACCACACTAATGCCCCCGCCATCATGACCAGCGGTATTTCCAGTAATGGTTCCGCCAAGCATATTAAAATATCCTATATTACTTCCTGAATAAAAAGAAACGCCACCCCCATTGTAAGAAACAGTATTTCCAGTAATGGTACCACCAAACATTTCAAAAAACCCTGAGTCCACTTTTACACCGCCGCCATTAACAGCGCTATTTCCTATAATAGTTCCGCCATCCATTAAAAAATGACCTTCATTTGTAACTACAACAGCGCCACCTTCACCAGTTAATCTTTTATTATCTTTTAGGGTTACGCCGTCAGTCATATAAAAACTACCACCATTAACCTCTACAATTGGATTTAAAGCATTTTGTCTGCCAGTTATAGTTATACTACCCGTCATACCCCAATCAACTCCAAACCACAAATGATAAATTAATCCTGTACTGGCATTACTCATTACAGTAAACATGGGATCGGAACCAAAAACGCTTCCATTAATAGTTACATCATTATCAGCAGCCAGTATTTTATTTCCCCTAGCTATAATTCCGGAATCGCTATTAACTGTAGAAAAACTGTTTTTTAGAAACACAAATAACCATCTATCTAAAATGCCAACACCAGCCGGACTTTCCAATTCTAAAGCACTTTTAAGTTCAGCCCAAGAACCTACTTCTACGGCAGACCACATTTCAATATTAACATTAGTATTTTTACCCGCGACAATTTCAACTTTGATAAATGATTCTGTATCTTCATGCTCTCTATCATAATCTTCATTCCATTCATTTATATGAATAGCGCCGCCATAAGCGCGAAGACCTGCATTGTCAAACGCCTTAGCCGTAATTGTATATACTCCTGGTAAAACTGTTACGCTTCCTTTACCGCCGCTTGGCAGAGTTCTTACAATATCCGCTCTGCCGGGACTTTTAAAAGTAATTTCGTAAGAAAAATTTCCAAATTCTCCGTTGTTTAGGTTTACAAACGTTCTTGCCGAGCCGCCAAAATTAAACGTGACAATTCCTTCATCACCTGCCCAGGGGCTAAAACACGCGCTTAAAATAAAAAGACAAAGGGTTGTAAAAATAATTAAACCAAATTTAATACTTTTCATACAATCCTCTTTTAATGGTAAGTAAAGCTAAAATCCATATTTCCTGTACTGGTTTCTGTAGTAGTTGTAATAAGACTCGGAGGCGGAGTGCCGACAGGGGATTGAGGCTGAGTTGATAACGCCGCGATCTCAGCGGGATCCGCGATTGTTCCGTCTACTTTTGTTGAACTGGAATTTCCTTCGGTAACAATTACTCCAAGCCCTGATGTTCCGGTTAAGATTACCTTGCCTTCAACAGTGCTCATGTTTTCCATATCCATTTCAAAAATGGTTCCGCGTACAGACGCTGTCGCGCTGGGGCTTTGTACGGTAAGGTTTGTTCTGGTTCCGGCTGGCGGAGTTACTTCTACTCTTACTCTTCCCGCCTGTAAATTGACATTAACATTTTCATCGGCTTGAGCGGTTTGAATTTCCGCGAAAGAAAGTCGTGTAAGAGGACGAACAGTAATAAGTGAATTGCCGACAGCGATAACAGTTGTACTTCTAAAACCTGTGGAAACAATTGTGTTAGGTGTAATTACATCGCCCGCTGAAGCGGTTACAAACGCGGATGAACCGGCATGTTTTAATTCGACATCTCCTGTTAACTCGCGAATTGTGCCATTCTGGCTAAAAACAAAAGTTGTAACCAATACAATCAATAAAACCGCGATTAAAATCTTCTTCATAATCTTCTCCTTTAAAAAATCGACATAGTCGCGGATAATTCTATCCGCCAATTTATATTTTCTTTAGAACCCGCATTACCAAGAGCGGGTATGAATAAACCGCCGCCAAGATTTAACTGTAAATCAGAAAAGGGGCTCCATGTAGCCTGGGCTGAAACTTCAGGACCAAGAAAGAAACCTTCACTGTCGGGACTTACAGGATACCCCTTAAATGTTCCCAGGTCGTTACGAATAAAATATGAAAAATCAACCGATGTTCCTAAATCCTGATTGATCCTGGATGAAAAATTAACAGAAAGAACAGAAAGCCCTGACAACTTGTGTTTTAAAATAAAACCGTAGTATTTGGTAGTAATAGGAACGAACGCGTCAACGCTGTTTTCTATCTTACCTCCGGCAATTCTGGCTATAAATGAAAGGCGGCTGTTAAACTCCGACGGAAACAACCAGAAAAAACCGGCTTCTCCAGCGAACGCCAAATTAAATTCATTGTCATCATTAATAGTTTGAGACATTCCAAAACTGCCGCCGAATTCAATCAGGAAAATGGAAAATGGAAAACCGCCTTTAACTATTAAATATTGGCTGTGGAACTTTGAATCAGAATCTGTTAAATCTACCTGAGCGACTACCGCGGTTCTCAAGTTTACAACTTCAGCTACAGACGGATGTTCCCATCCCAAAGAAGCGATCATTCTGCTTGGCGCGAAATAAGTTCCAAAAAAATCACCGTAATCCAATGGAGTGCCAAAACTCATAAGGTCATCATCTGTCATGGTGATGTTCGCGTTTTTTTTATATAAAAACCCTGTATACCACGCGCCAATTTGAAAAACACCGATGCCGGAATTATGATAAAATAAAGCGCCGTCAAAAAGTCCTTCAGCGACAAATGACAATGGATCAGAATAATTAATACGCCCTACCCTTATTCCTGAAGAGCCAAAACGCATAGAAAATTCGGTATGTAAAATTTCGGGAACATAAAAAAATTCTTCATCAACACCTAACGTAAGCCCTGCGGAAAAAAGAAAATCTCCGTTATCGCCGATTAAAAGTGAAAGGCGAGGCCATAGATCAATTTTAAAATCAAAATTGACATCATCAGAAGCGTTGTTACCAAATCCGGTACTAATATTTGTTACAAAACCAAAATCTATAGCCCAAACCGATAACGGCAGCAGAAGAAAAACCGCCAGTAAAATTATTAATGTTTTATTAAAAGTTTTTTTCATACTAGTTCTCCAATATGATAATTTCTACACGTCTGTTTGCCATCATTCCGGAATTGGTATTGTTATTCGCTATCGGACGTGAAGCGCCGTGACTAGTTACTGTAATATTATTGGAACTTACCCCAAGTGAAACAAGATAGTCGGCGACAGCTTGCGCTCTTCTTCTTGAAAGTGTGTTTAAATAAGCGTCTGCGCCAGAACGCGCGGCATGACCTATTACCTGAATTCTAATATTTGGATTCGCTGTAAGTATACGGGCATATTCCTGAAGTTTAATTCTTTCAGACTGAAGGAGAACAGCGGAATCTTGCGAGAACCAAACAGAAACAAATGTTCCCGGTAACTCTCCGCTTCTCGCGCCGGTTGTACCAGTTCCGGTTGTACCTGTGCCTGTGCCGGTTGTGTCTGTAGTACCAGTTGCGCTTGTTGTACTTGTGCCTGTGCCAGTTGTATCTGTACCTGTAGCGCCAGTATCAGTTGTATCTGTTCCATCTGTACCGGTACCAGTACCTGTGGATGGAGGAACAACAGTTGTTACCGGTTCATCAATAACTCTGGAACCCGGATCTGTAGTTGGATCTCTGTCAGTAATTTGATTGGGTTCAACTCTTGACGGAGGAACTTCTTCCTGTGTTTTTGGGTCTCTTGAATCAATTAAATCCTGCGCGTCCTGCCTCGCGAGAATTCTGTTTATATAAAAAAGAAGTCTTTCGCCGGATACTCGCATGGAAGAACTGGTACGACCCTGTACCACTTCCATATATGTAAGTTCACGATACGCGTAATGCGGATTTCCAAAAATGGAATACATTATCCCGCCGTTAAATTCAAAAGAGTTCATTAAAAGAAGGCAAATATCATCCAGCCTGGCAAGGTCATTTACTCCGACATTATCCGGCAGCCAGCCATTTCGCGACACAAAATTAAACGCTTCTGTTTGATTGTCGGCAGCCATTATATTAGCCGCTTCCAAAACAAAACGAGACGCTTGTCCGTAAGTAACAGCGTTTGTATTTAAAAGGGTTTCAATTTCCATCGCGGTAGATTGAGCGGAAACAAGCGATGGTACCGCCAAAAAACAAAAAACGATAAAGAGTATATTCTTACAAAATGGCTTAAAAAATGTATTCATAATTATAAAAAAATAATAACATATTTAAGCCGTTTTGTATACTATACAACAATTTTTAATCTACCTTAAAGCGCGAAATATCTCCGCTTAACGCGATAATATTTTCCTTATTTTCCTGTGTAATTTCCTGAACCCTGGTTATAGTTTGGGAAATTTCTTCGGCGCTTTGGGTCATTTCATCCATTGAACCCGCGACCTCTGTTGTAATCTTTTTAAGTTCGGTACTTTGTTGCAATACTTGTTTACTTTCATCGCTCATATCCGCGGAAGCTTTGCGTACAAGCCCCGTAACAGAGTTTAACTGGGTTACAGCTTCCAGAATCTGGCGGCTGCCGGCGCCCTGTTCTTCCATCGCGTTGCGAATTTGGCTTTCCTGGTTGGAAACAGTTTTTACTTCGCTTTCTATATTTTCAAAACGTTCCAATACAACACTGGTCGATTTAGTAATGGTATCGATCATCATTTTAATTTTCTTTAAAACCGCGCTGATGGTTTTTGACTGCTGGCCTGAGTTTTCCGCCAGCTTGCGGATTTCATCGGCTACAACCGCGAAACCTTTGCCCGATTCACCCGCGTGAGCGGCTTCGATCGCGGCGTTCATGGAAAGTAGGTTTGTCTGGCTCGCGATTGTCTGCATTACGGAGTTAATTTCCAAAAGACTTTCAGATTCCAGCGCGATTTCCTGAATATCACCGGAAACTTTTTGCAAGTCCGCGCGCCCCGCTTCGGAGGATTCCGCGAGCGAATGTATGTTAGCGGTATTTCGAACCAGTGTTTGTGTTACAGATTGAATATTCGCGAGCATCTGTTCGATTGCCGATGAAGACTGGGAAACATTTTCCGCCTGAATCGTAATGTGATCATTTAATTCATACAACCCCGCGATAATGTGATCCATCGAACTCGCGGCGGCGTTTACTTTATCAGACTGAGATAAAACCTGCGATCTCATTCCCTGAATATTATTATTAATTCCTTCTATGTCTTTTCTGGTTTTTGACATATAGGAAGCCAGTTCGTCGCCTGTATCGGAAAGCGCGACTGTCTTTCCTTTTATTCCGACAAGAAGGTCTCCGATTTTTCCAAAAGTTAAATTGAAAAATTCACCCAATGTGCCGATTTCGTCCCGGCGTTTTAATTTGAGCCTTTGTGTAAGATCCCAGTCAACCGAAATATGATCAAGTGTTTCAACCATGTAGTTCATGGGCATAAGCATCCTTAAAATAAACACATAGAAAAAAATAAAAATAACAGCGATAACCGCGAGCAATACAAGGAATAATAACGTCATATTGTTTCCAAGTATTTCTATAATTCCGATAGGTTGAATCGCGGCGATATACCAGCCAAGCGCGGGAACTTCTCCTACGGAAATTACACCGCTTGGAATTTCATAAAAAATAAATTCATCAGTATCAAGTAATTTGGCTTTAGAGAATATTTCCGCTCCTCTTTCGCCAAGATGCCTGCTTATAGTTACTTTATCCGCGACAAGTTTGGAATCCTTAGCGCCTGTGATTTCGCCTTCTTCATTAAACAAATAAAGCGCGGCGCTTCCTGTATAACTTTTATATATGGATTCGACAAATTCAGTTAATATGATGCCGGATCCTACAAGACCAATAGGGGTTCGCCTATTATCAAAAACAGGCGCGTTTATCCAAAGATTGGTTTGATCCGCTTCGGCGTTATAGTTAATATTAAAATTATATCTTTCAGTTTCGAAGAGTGTCATTTTGTACCAGTAAGTATCAGGATCTTCGACATCGAGAGTATAATGAGAATCTTCGGAAAAATAAAATTCTTTATCTACATCGCTTGCCCAGAAAACTATATTGCTGGCGAAAGCAGCCCTATAACCTTCGATTTCGTCAAACGCGTTTCTTTTAAGGTATTGGTCTGCCGGATCGTTAAAATGCCTTATTATAAGAGGAGAAGTCGCCATTTTCATGGCAAGCGCGATTTCGCCGTTAACCGAAGCTTCCAGTTTAATTCGCTCAATTTGCAACGCCTGCATTAATTCATAACCTATACTATCCCGGGCAGTCTGCCTCATAAAAAGCACAAAAGAGGCACTTCCTATTACAAATATTAAAGAAAATAAAATTATAGAAAAGATAAAAACTCTGCGTTTTATCGATGTTCTTCGTTTTTTACTTATTTGATTTTCCATATCAAAACTCCTTACAATACATAGAATATACAAAAATAATTGATGTAAGGCAATCATTTTTTAACAATCCTTTAACATTTCATAGATATTTTGTTAAATACCGTAAAATACAATTTATCTTACAAATACTATAAATTCATGTTATAATAAGTGAAAATTAAATCTAAGGCGGATAAAATGATAATTTTGACATTAAATTGCGGATCTTCATCAGCGAAATACCAGGTTTATGACTGGGAAACAAAAGATGTCCTCGCTGTAGGTATCGTAGAAAAGGTAACTGTCGGCGGCTCTTTCATTAATCATAAAGCGAAAGGAAAAGAAGAAGTAAAATTTAATCATGATTGTCCGACTCATACGGACGCGATCGATTTAATCATCAAAACACTAACCAGTAAAGACATGGGCGTAATAAGTGATATGTCGGTAATTAAAACAGTTGGTCATCGCGTTGTGCATGGCGGTGACAAATTTACAAAATCTGTCATTGTAGATAAAGCGGCGATGGACGCTTTTACGGCGATGCAGGATTTAAGTCCTCTTCACAATCCGGCGAACATCATGGGAATAGAAGCTGCGAAAAAAGTTCTGCCGGATGTTCCGCATTGCGCGGTAATGGACACAGCGTGGCATCAGACAATGCCGCCAGAAAGTTACATGTACGCGGTTCCAACCGAATGGTACGAAAAGTACCAGGTACGCCGTTACGGTTTTCATGGAACAAGTTTTTTATACACGGCAAAACGAGCCGCAGTTCTTTTGGGACAAGACCCTTTTAAAACAAATGTAATAATCTGCCATCTTGGAAACGGCGCGTCGATTAACGCCGTTAAAGACGGGCTTTCTTTTGATACATCGATGGGTATAACTCCGCTTGAAGGTCTTGTTATGGGAACAAGGTCGGGCGATGTTGATCCGTCTTTGCCTTTTTACATTATGCGCAAAACCGGAATGAACGCAGCCGACATTGAAAGCGCTCTTAATAAAAAAGCCGGTCTTTTAGGGTTAACGGGAAAACTTACAGACAGGCGCGACATTCAGGCGGCGGCGGAAGGCGGTGACAAAGAAGCTTTACGCGCACAGCAGATCGAAGCGCACCGTGTAAAAAAATACATAGGCGCTTACCAGGCTGTACTTGGCAGGGTTGACGCGCTTGTTTTAACAGCCGGTGTCGGCGAGTTCGCGTGGTTTATGAGAGACAAAATCTTAAATGGTCTTGAAGGTATAGGTTTGGTTTACGATCCTGTTAAAAACGATATTTCCCGCACCAGAAACACCGAAACTTTAATCAGCAAACCGGAATCTAAAATACCGATTTACATAATACCTACCGATGAAGAACTTGTTATGACAGAAGACGCTTACGCGTTGATGCAGGGAACTTATGACACACACACGCATTTTAAATATTCATTCCAGAGTAAGGATTATGTTAACAAGGGACGCGCCGAAGGTCTTGTAAGCGATCTAAAGAAAAATCCTGCCCTTGCAGACATTATCGCAAAACCGATATAGTTAATAAAAGACCTCTCGCAAAGGCGCTAAGGCGCAGAGGTTTTAATATGTCGAATCTAAATCCTAATTACCCTTTGCGCCTTGCGAACCATAAGTTCGACGTCTCTGCGAGGGTAATTATACAGATATTTTTTGGGAGGTTTAATTGGGTGAAATTCTCTGCATTGGCAATCCGATTGTCGATGTGTTTGTAAATATTGATTATAGTCTCACGGTAAAATACGGCATCCATGAATCGCATCAGCATATCGACAGCGAAAAGGCGCGGGCGTTAATGAACGAACCTTCCATTGATTACGCGAGAGCCGTAAAAAGCTCAGGAGGAGGAGCCGCGAATACAGCGAAAATCGCTTCCATGCTTGGAATGAAAACTGTATTTACAGGATGTATCGGCCAGGATGAACACGCCAAATTTTTCGAAAAAGAATTAACAGACGCGGGTGTAACAACTCAACTTGTAAAATCACAAGAAAAAACAGGGCTTTGTTTTGTATGCAAATACAGCGGCGAAAAACGTTTTGCCGCGAGCCCTGCCGCGGCGCTGGAACTTACAGAAGAAAACATCGAAGAAAGTCTTTTTAATAACGCCGAAGTGGTTGTAATAGACGGCTACATTTTAGACCGTCGCCCTTTGGTGCAGCATATATTGTTAAAAGCAAGTAAAAGAGGCATTCCCGCCATGCTGGACGCCGCGTCTGTTTTCCAAATGAGAAAAAAAGCCGAAGAAATTTTAACATATAGCCGCAGTTTTCCAATTATCATTTTTATGAACGCTGATGAAGCTATCGCGTTTTATTACACAATCAGAAAAACCAGAGACGAAGAAATTTTTACATCGGACAAAGATAAAGAAACAATGATCCTGCGTGATGTATGTCCTTTGTTAAAAATTATTACTGACGGCGAACTTTTTCCTGTTGTAGTCGTAAAACTTGGAGGCAGAGGCGCGATAGTCGCGGCGGGCGGGCATATCTACCGCGAGGAAACTTTTACGATAATTCCGCGTGATTCAACAGGAGCAGGAGACGCGTTCGGCGCGGCTTTTATTTCCGCCTGGATACGGGGTAAATCCCTTTCCGACTGCGCCTCGCTTGGCAACAAAGTAGCGCGCGAAATCCTTGAAGTACCAGGAACACATATAAAAAGCGAAAAACTTGTCAAGTTCGCGAAGATGTTAAAAAAGTAAAAGATAGTATGGAAGGTTTTATGAAAAAGATAATAATAATTTTTATCGCGCTTTTTATAGTTTTTTTCCTGTCATGTATTCCTAATGAAGTAGAAAATAACTTCCTGTCTCAGTATGAAATAATAATTGATGAATATGAAATAGATTTGGATATATATCATAAAATAATAAATGAATTGCTTTCTAACTTTGATAAAATAATGAAAGACAACCAAACCAGCGTATATGCATATGACGCTTATTTTGTATCAATGGAATATTTAAAAAATAACGAAGTTGTTTTTAGAATAAACCCTGAAATGAATACAATTCTTAGCGGAATGCAATTTTATATAGATGATGACGGCAGAATAGGTTTTATTTTTGGCACAAAATTTCTTGACACATATAAAATTGACAGCAGCATACATTATTCAATATTAATCCATGAATGCAGGCATATGCATGATTATCTGACAACCGGAGATTATTTTCTTAGCGCGGTATATGACGAAAAAATTAATTATCTGTTTGAAATGGACGCTTTAAGAATAGAAGCCGAATTTATAAAATATTATCTTTACGGAAAATTTAATTTAAGCCAATTTGAACAATATATATTGGCAAGTTTTGAAGGAGACAATTTAAACAGCGCGTCAATGATGATTCAAAGAGAACACAGGGATATATTCATGTATTTTTATGATTTGGAAATAAAATATTTTAATGGTGAAATATCAAGGGAAAACATAATCGAACAATTAATACATAATGGAAGTATTATCCTGGAGGACTATTATCATCCATATCCTGATTATGTGCATTTTTTTAATTATATCGGGCTTACCACATTTAATAAGTACATGATTAGATCATTTTCTTTTCTTGTTGATAATCCCGAAACTACAACATGGGAAGAAATTTTTAGAAAATACCCCGAAATCGAAAGAATACATTTATCAATAATAGAAATTCAAAACAGAGACAGAATGGAACACACTCATTATTTACAGGAAGTAATAGATTACTGGGAAAGCGAGATATTAGATAACTTGTGAGTTATATCAATATATGGAAAAAAAAACACAAATTTTATTAATTAATATTCTTTTAAGACCCGCTCTAATTTTCGCTGGTATAATGTGTATATGGTATTTTTTGGCGGTATCAAATTTTATTGGATATATAAGCTCTTTAAACTACGTCTGGGTTTTCGCGGGAGTGTTTTTAGTAATAATCGCTGTTTTATTTAATTTTCTGCTTTCGATATTTATAAAAACAAAAAAAATAATAAAAATTATTTGCGTAATTTTAATTATAAGTTTTTCACTTCCACTGGTTGTTATCGAAAGTCTGATATTTATAAACGCGAGATCGCATAAATACGAAAACGCCGAATATATAATTATTCTTGGAGCGGGTTTATACAGGGGAGCTCCTTCATTAACTCTTTTAAGAAGAATAAACGCCGCGATAAATTATTCAAACGAAAACCCTGATGTAAAAATAATTGTAAGCGGAGGTACAGGCGAGGGACAGCGTACATCCGAAGCGGCGGCTATGGCAAGAGTTTTGCTTAATAACGGAATAAATGCCGACCGTATTATAATAGAAGATAAATCATCCAGCACTTATGAGAATTTAAAATTTTCCGGCGAATTAATTAGCGACTTAAATAAAAAGATTGTTATATCTTCTTCTGAATTTCATTTATTTCGCGCGAAAATTATAGCGAAAAAATTGGGATACAATGATGTCGGGGTACTGGCAAGCAGAACGCCCGGTATTTTACTGCCGAATTATTATATGCGCGAATATTTCGCGATATTAAAAACAATATTTTTTGATTAAAGGAAAACAAAATGACAAAAAAAGCAATCGTATTAATGGCTGACGATTTTGAAGATGTCGAAGCGATTACACCTATCGATTACCTTAAACGCGCCGGAATAGAAGTAACGACTGTATCAATTTCGCAAAACCTGGTTGTAAAAAGCAGATGGGGTGAAATACAACTTATAGCTGATACAAGTATAAATGAACTTCCAAAAAAACAAGACATTGGCATTTTTGACGCGGTAATTATACCTGGCGGAATGCCGGGAGCGGCTAATATTGCCGCGTCAGAAAAAGCCGGTAATTTAATAAAAAACATGGCAGCAGCGGGGAAATTAATCTGCGCGATTTGCGCTTCTCCTGTAGTGGTTCTGTATCCTTTGGGACTTATTAAAGGCAAAAAGTTTACTTGTTTTTCGGGTTTGGAAGAAAAAGCGCCGAAAGGAAAGTGGCAGGACTGCCGCGTAGTTACGGACGGCAACATTATAACAAGCCGGGCAGCGGGAACCTCAGGCGAGTTCGCTATCGCTATAATCGAAAAACTTTTAGATAAAGAAGCGGGCGAAAAGATCGCTAAAACTGTGATGCTAGTTTAAAATTTATATAGGAAGAGTTCGCACGTAAAAAATTAAAGTGAATTTATTTGTCCGCAGATTAACACGGATTAAAGCGGATGGCTTTTAAAGTTGCGAAAGTAACTTCTTAGTATATACCTCCCTACGGTTGGCGTGCTTTATGAAATTTGTTATATATGCCGCAAAAACGGCTTGTGCATACAATCCTGTTTTTTCTCTTGCCGCTTCATAACCTTCTTTACTCGTGAAGGCGTAAGTTGCCACTTTGTCTGCCATAAAAATCTCCCTATAGTTTTACCGTTAAACATTTATTAAGCTATCAGTTTAGCTTTATTAAAATTTTGGCAAATCTTAAATCAACTGTCAAGTATTTTTTTAACATTCATTAATAACTTCTATTTTTGATTAATATAATCAAAAAACAGATGTTTTTTCTTTTTTTTACATAACAAGTAGACGGCGAAGCCTGAAAGTTATTTCGCAAAACTCGAGCCACCGAATAGGCGGCGAAGCGTTAATTTTGGGTTAAGCGAATTTGAGCAGGTTATAGGACTTTGCGTAGCAAATGCCCCCTGCCCAAACTGTGGCGGAGCAAAATACCGCAGAGGGCGCGTTAGCCCAAACAGGCATTTTTGCGCTAATCGTGTATTAAATGAAGTACCAATGATTTATCTATAAAGATCATCCTAATCCAAATATTTCTTAATATTATTTTCAGAATAAATATTTACTATTGTTAACATTTTGTCAATAACTTGCCCATCTGCCATATCTTCTGTAATTAGATATTCACAATTTGAATTTAAAGCCATGGTAATTATTAGGCAATCATAATAATTATATCCATATTGTTTATGTATCCTGAGAGCCTGTTTTATATTATCATTATCAATTAATGAAACAATACTATTTTCAATTATTTCATTTAGTGCTAATTCCACTTCTTCTGAAGATTTATTGAATTTTTTAAAACAAATATTACTAAATTCATTTAATACTTGTGTACTGATTATACAATCATATTTTTTAATTGTTTCTTGTGAAATTATTTTCTTTTGTGGTTCATCATTTGAATATAAATAGATAAATATATTAGTATCAATAAATGCTTTAGCGCTCATTTGCTTCATCTCTATTGAATTTAAACCCTTTTGTTTCCAAACTTATTGCAGAAAAATTTTCATTTTTATTGTTTGGAACTTTTTCATTTGTAAGAATGATTACTTTCACAGGTGAAAATATTTTTGTCAAATACTGTTGAGGAATATGTATTATTCCTCCATTTCCAACAACAGAATTAAATTCATATGCTTGCATTTTAAAAACTCCTATAATTATTATACACTACTTTTTAATACCTTGCATTTCAATTTTATCATTTATTGTGTATACTTTTTCATACACTTTTCAAAAATTTATGGTACTACTTAACGTTCTTGTTGTATATGATGGTTTTGCAACCCGAATAAAAGAAACCGCCAATAAGAATCATCGTGTGTTAAGTGCTGGTTTTGCATTCTTCATTAAGTTTATTATTTTTTAACTGAACCCATGTTGACTTACCGTCTTTTTGAATTTGTAAAACAGTATATAAAATTGCTAAATGTAATAATGGTATGGATGGTTTCACAGTATATGTAAAACAATATTACCTATTGCGTCTTTCTTCTTCGGATTTACATTCAATACACATAAGGGCGTAGGGAATCGCGATAAGACGATCCTGCGGGATACGTTTGCCGCACTTTATACAATGACCGTACTTGCCCTGCTTAATACGCGTAATGGCGGATTCAATCAATTTAAGACGTTTTAATTCCTGAACGCCGATAGCTTCGATCATCTTCCTGTCGATATCATCTGACGCGATGTCGGCGACATCTTTGGGTTCCTCACCTTCCATGATTTCTTTAAAATCTTCACTGCTGGCAATCAGATTATCAACGATTTCATTTCTTAGTGTCGTAAGAGAGGTTTCCATCTTTTCAAGGAATTCCTGATCAATCGGCGGGATCTTTTTCTTTTTTTTACCTGTCGCAGCCATAACACCCCCTCCAGTAATTTAATGGACACAATGCCACACTTTTACGCTTCTGTCAATAGTTCTTCCCCAAGTTTTAACAATGGAATTTTCGGCGCGGTAAGTTCCAGTACAGCGGGAAAATCATCGGGCTGCAGTAAAATCGCTTCGCCGTCCATCTGCGCGAGTATGGGATGTTTAACCGTAAATTCAAGACGATGCGCGTTCAAACTGATAACATTTTTGTCACCGGTATGTTTACCTTTAGAAACCTTGCCTTTAAGCGCCAATTTTTTTAAAAGCGGCATTTTTTTTATACCGCAGACATTGCGATCATTGGGAAGAATCTTTTGCTGAGAACCATAAGTGCGATTGCCCGTTACACCCATCGCGAGAAGAAGCAATTTTTCTTTGAACGCGTGGGTTTCCTTATTTTTATCATTAAAAACATGTACATCAAAATAATCTACCTTGTATTTACGTTCGTAAAATAAAGTCGCTATATCAATCCAGAGTCTGTAAGAATCGCCGGGGGTTTTGCCCTTCATGTTATTGGTCATGTGAGTTACATAAGCATCCAACCCTATAGACAATATATTAAACGCGAGGAAAGGTCCCTTCCAGTTTGACGAGCCGCTTTGAGCGGTTTTTAATTGAACAGCGGGAGCGTACTCTACATGGGACGGTTTTATAAGCAAGTCTAACGCTTTTTCCATACTCGCGTTTTCCGCGCCGTCATTGCCAGTCCCCATAGGAAGGCGTAAAACCGCCAGATTGGAAAGAACATTTTCCGGCGCGTTATAAAGCGCGTGCATAACCTCGCCGTGAGTTCCGTCTCCGCCGGCGCTGATAATTAAATAGAAAGGAACAGTATCTTTTTCGGCTCTATCGATAAGTGACCTTGTAATTTCACCCGCGGAACCCTTACCTTCGGTAAGATTCATCAAAACACTTTTATAAATTGGTCTTTTCGGATTAGCTTGAGCCTTTTCACGGTACTTGGTTAATGTTTTAATCCGGCTTTCCCACCTGGATTCAATTACATATCCCCCGGCAGCGGGGTTTACGATAATTAAACAACGTAAAGGTTTTTCCGGAAATACGAGAGAACGTTCGCAAATATCTGTTAACGCCTGAGTGAAAAAATAATCCATAATGTAATTTTCACACGAAATTAGGAATAAAGCAAGTTTAATTTCATTTTTTAGAATTTTATGATAGTATATTATTGAAAATTATCGTAATTAAAAATAATCAGGAGGGTTTAATGGCTATAAATCGATATAAAGGACAATATCCCAAAATAGGCATAAGGCCGACAATTGACGGGCGCCAGGGTCCTTTAAAGGTGCGGGAATCTTTGGAAACTCAAACCATGAACATGGCAAAAGCCGCCAAAACACTTCTGGAAAAAAATCTTTTTTATTCCAACGGCGAACCTGTACAAGTGGTAATCGCCGATACAACAATTGGCAGGGTTCCAGAAACCGCCGCCTGCGCCGATAAATTCCGCCGTGAAGGCGTTGATATTACTTTGACTGTAACTCCATGCTGGTGTTACGGCAGCGAAACAATGGACATGGATCCCAATACGATTAAAGGCGTGTGGGGTTTTAACGGTACAGAACGCCCCGGAGCCGTATACCTCGCGGCGGTACTCGCGGGTCACGCTCAAAAAGGACTTCCCGCGTTCGGCATCTACGGGCACGATGTTCAGGATTTAAACGCGACAGAAATCCCCGCGGATGTACAAGAAAAATTACTGCGTTTCGGCAGAGTCGCGATTGCCGCCGCTACAATGAGGGGAAAAAGTTATCTGCAAATAGGTTCGATATGTATGGGAATCGCGGGCTCAATTATGAACTGCGGTTTTTTTGAAGAATATCTTGGAATGAGAGTTGAAAGCGTAGACGAAGTAGAAATAATCCGCCGCATGGAAAACGGCATTTACGACGAAAAAGAATTCCAAAAAGCACTAACCTGGACAAAACAATATTGTAAAGAAGGTTTTGACAAAAACCCGAGCGATCTCCAACGCTCCCGAGCCGAGCAGGATAAGGCATGGGAATTTGTCGTTAAGATGATGTGCATCATAAAAGATATGTTCATCGGAAACCCAAACCTTCCGGATGGATGCGAAGAAGAGCGCCTTGGACACAACGCGATCGCGGGTGGCTTTCAGGGACAGCGCCAGTGGACAGACTTTTATCCCAACTGCGATTTCCCGGAATCTATGATGTGCTCTTCATTTGACTGGGAAGGCGCGCGCGAACCTTATGTTCTCGCGACAGAGAACGATACATTAAACGCGGCTGGAATGTTATTCGGAAAACTTTTAACAGGCACCGCGCAAATATTCGCGGATGTCCGCACCTACTGGAGTCCCGAAGCTGTAAAACGCGCGACCGGTTACGACTTACAGGGAAAGGCAAAAGAAGCGGGTGGTTTTATTCACCTGATAAATTCAGGGGCTGCCTGTGTTGACGCGTGCGGCGAAATGCGCGATACAAACGGCAATGCTGTAATAAAACCTTTTTGGGAAGTAAAAGAAGAAGACTGGAAAGCCTGCATTGGAGCTACAACATGGAATCCTGCGGATTTTGGATATTTCAGAGGCGGCGGGTTTTCATCGCGCTTTATTACAAAAGCGCAAATGCCTGTTACGATGTCTCGGCTCAACCTTGTAAAAGGAATAGGTCCCACCCTTCAAATCGCGGAAGGCTGGACATTACATCTTCCTGATGAAGTAAGCGAAATTTTATGGAAGCGCACAGACTACACATGGCCATGCACCTGGTTCGCGCCGCGCGTTACAGGCAAGGGCGCGTTTAAATCCGCCTACGATGTAATGAACAACTGGGGAGCTAACCACGGCTCGATTTCCTTTGGACACATAGGAGCGGATTTAATCACACTTTGTTCTATATTACGCATCCCTGTTTGTATGCACAATGTCTGTGAAGATCAGATCTTCCGCCCCGCTTACTGGAACGCGTTCGGCATGGACAAGGAAGGGCAGGATTACAGGGCGTGCGCGGCACTCGGACCGATGTATAAGTAGGATGAGCGCGCTGTGAAAAAACTTTTAATAATCATCATAACATTACTAATAATAATAGCCGCGTGTGACAGATCAAAAAATACGGCTGACGAAACAGAAGAAATTGAGATTGTTCAATTTGAACAAGAAGAGATAACACCTGTTATTTTTGGTTTAATGGAAAATGAGTTTAAGGCAACTTATGATATTGGCGGAATAGTTTACAGAATTAGAATACCTTCCGATATTGAAGTCCGTAAACAACCAATGCTGGATAGTGAAATAACACATATTCTAAGAAAAGATACGGTTATAGAAATCGTAGGTGTGGATAATATTATGTATATTATCAGAAACGACAGCGAAGAAAAAATCTTCAGGCTCGCGATTACATGGGGAGAAAATCATTACGGTCCTCAAAATTACGGATGGGTTTTAAGTTCAGATTTAAATATCGAAGGATGTTTCATGTCCGAGCTGCAGATAATTAATACACAAAAAAACGAACAGGGAAATTTGATATTAGATGTATTACATACCTTTGACGGATATGAAAATGAATTTTCCATAACCGCGTTCAGATTAGGTGAACAAAATGTTTATACATTTTTTTGGGATTATAGAAACGAAAACTTCCATTACAGCGGCAATCCCGGTTTGTATAAATGGAATGATGAAACAAAAGAATTATTCCACATATCATATATTATAAGTGACGGATATCAAGGCTGGCGGTATATTGTTACAAATGAATTTAAATACTTAATTAAATATTCAGAAAGAAGAAACTCACAGTTGAATGGAGTAAATATCTGGAACCTGGAAAACGATGAAACAATCCTTTCAGGCAGATACTACGGAAACTTTAAACTCGATGGAAACACTGTAGAACTCGCGAGATATTATGATACTTACATCAGCGACGGATGGCAAAACCATGAAGGATTGGATAACTGGATATACGGGAATTATCTTACCGACAACGAAAAAGCGTTCGGAAAAAACTTTATCGAAACAAATAAAATCCCCGATGATTTAATCGAGGAAGTTGAACAGGGCTACGGCATAAAGTACATAATGTTAATGATAATCATAGAATATGACTTTGAAACAAATACAAGAAATATTATCGACGGCAAATATATTGTCCATTCGTAACTACCTTACTTTACTTAATTACAACATTAACAAGTTTGTCGGGAATTATAATCACTTTAACAACGGTTTGTCCTTCCAGCCATTTTTTAACATCGGGTAATGCTAACGCGGTTTTTTCAAGCTCTTCTTTTACTGTTCCTGCCGCGGCGGTAAACTTGTCGCGGATCTTACCGTTTACCTGAACTACAATGTTAACTTCGTTGTCATGTGTTAAAGCTTCGTCAAAAGACGGCCACTTACAAAATGAAACAGATTCTTTGTTTCCAAGTTTCTCCCAAAGCTCTTCGCCAAGATGCGGAGCGTAAGC
>WQXE01000003.1 GCA_009784995.1 Treponema sp.
ACTTGTAACAGGTGTACTGAAACTGATGGAACACAACCATATCCAATCCTTGCACTAGGTGCTACAGGACCCGCAGGCGGGAAAATTATATATGTGGCTCCGGCAGGTTTTACTGTAACAAGTACAACACCTGCGTTTACAACGTATACCGCTTATTATATTGAAGCCGCTCCAACAGACGCGGGATATATGAGATGGTCAACTCAATCATCATCCCCATATCCTGATGTAGCAGGAACTTTATTAACTATTGGTTCAGGTAGAAATAACACAGCTCTTATTATAGCGGCAGAACAAACAGCTCATCCATCTAATGCATATATTTACGCGGCGTTAGCTTGTAAAAATTATACTTCTTCTGGTTTTGAAAGTTTTAATGACTGGTTTTTACCTAGTCAAGATGAATTAAATCAACTTTATCTAAGACGAGCGGATTTTAGCATAACAACGGGTTGGTTCTGGTCTTCCTCGCAGAGCAGTTTCATTTTCGCCTGGTTTCAGGTTTTCGGCAATGGTAATCAGACCGTCAGCGACAAGGGCGCCAACAGCGATGTCCGTGCTATACGAGCCTTCTAGGCTCGTGCTGTAAGGAAACGATTTTGAGAGCGCTTGCGCGCTCCCAGATCGGGCTTTTTAACTATTTAACCCTTTAACTATTTAACTGTTTTTTGCCGCCGACAGGCGGCAAAAAATTTAAGATAGTAGTGTCAGGCATCTTTTTATTTAGATAATTTTAAGGTCATGAATGGTGCCTGTCACTTTTTTTTGATTGTTATATAATTTATATCACAAGGCAGAGGCGCATAGACCCTGGCGGCGTCTGTGGCAGTGATCAAAGCAGTTGTGTAAGGCAATCTAGCACTCATCAAAATTTAATTAAAGTAAAATTTTGTATTAAATAATAAACCACGACGAACTGCTGGAGGAGCTATAAAGTTTTATTTCCAATTCTGCCATTTAGCCGCCACGGGGATATGCGAATCTGCCTCATGGTTTTATTTTTCTGAACAAAAACATGCGCCGCCTGTGTTATTTATTAATTAAAATAAAAACTTTGCGTCTTGGCGTCTTTGCGTGAAAATTTTCTCTGCTTTTTTCTCGTATATATACATTTTATTTAGTATTCACCTGTTCAGCCGCATCCAGTCCACAAGCCGTCTTTCCAATGGGGCAATTTGGCTTGTATTTTCGTTGCGGGCGCGGTCGTAAAGATAGGGAAGTACGACACGTTCTTTTATAGCGACCCAGTTATGGGGAAGAATGTTAGGCTGCATGAAATTTTCGGATGGCGGCATTCGTCCCAATAGTTCGGGGTAAAATAACGGATAGATTTGTTCTGTTACAGAACTTAACGCGGAAAAGCCGCCGCATATGCCGAATATGTTTTCGTTAATTCTGTTTGCTCTTGAGTATTCCAGTAAAAGACGCTGGTTTTCTGTATTGTAAAACCAGATAATAAACGCCCTTGCCGCCTGTTGTGATTTTGCCCATTTTGGAATACCCATGTATACGGAATCTTCGGTAATTGGAATTCTGTTTCGTTCCATAATCCAGCGGAAGTCCAGTATGTTTTTACTTTCGTCGTTTAATAAAAATAAATCACTGCTTTCCATGTATGTAAAAAGAATACGCCCGGATTTTATTAATCTTTCCGGCGGTTCAAAAAAGTACTTGAATGTAAAATCCTCTTCCATCTGGTGGCTTGTGTTTATTACGTTAGTCCAGTCATTTATAAAAAACATCGAACGTTCAAGAGCCGAAGAATCCCAGGCAAGCGGTTCTCCTTCCCTGAAAGAAGCGCCGTCCAAAACCGCGACTGTAAGTAAAAAATTGTCATTCCATAAAGGCGAAAACCCAAGCTGTGTATACGCGCCGCGGCTTAACCTGTTAAAATTTTTGCTTAATATTTTTATTTCGTCAAAATTTATTGTAAATTGATTAGACAATTCATGTTCTCTGTCCTTTGAGAAAATTAGCGCCGGAATGTTAAACGATACAGGCAATAGGAATTGATCTCGATCGATTCTGCCAACTGCCAAAAGACGCGTGTAAAAACTGTTTCTGGAAACTTTATTTGTGCCAAAAATATTATCGATAGATCTAAAATAAATACCCGTCGAAGAATTTTTAAGCCAGCTCGCGATTATTAAATCAGGGCTGTTCGCGCGGTTTAATTCGGCGGTTGGAAACTCTACATACTTTACGCTAACCTTGTATTGGTTTTGCACAGTATTGAAATATTCACCATAAAGCGCGAATTCAGGACGATCTGTCCAAATTTGCGCTGTTTTTACATCGCCACAGGAAATTAAAATGACAGATAATAAAAAAATACCTATATTTTTATATAACATAACCTATACCATCGCTGTTTTATTTTATCGCATAAATAAGTGTATTTTGTCTTATATATGCTTGTCAATCTGCTATATGAATGATAGCATGAAAACGGAGGGTTGTTTGGACCGTATTAAAGACGCGCAAATTATTAGATTAATCGAGCAAATCGGCGAACATTACAGGACAAATATATCCAACCGTTTTTTACGCCCGGTTTTGCTTCAGCTTCAGGTTGATAAAAATACCTGGGACCAAATCGAGGCTCTAACCGAAAAAATGGAACTATATCGATATCAGGGTTTTCATCTTGACGAGTTATACCGTCAGATAGCTGCCTGTGCCCGTTTTTGCGAAGTTGCCCGTAATAATATGAGCCATGCCTTAAAAAGTAAAATAACATCCCTTCCCAGCGGTCCTGATAAAATCCTGCGGGAAATGGCTGCCAGTAATTTTATATCAAATTTAAAGGTTTTTACGGATTTATTAAATGAATTATATGTCAATTTAGTAGAAATGGATAAAGCCAGCGCCGGCAAGGAACAGCCCGTTTATACGCAAATTCAGGAACTTTTTAGTGTTGGCAGGCTTTTAGTCGGTCACTAACCTTGTAATAATAAAGCGCAGACTTGACTTTTTTCCCTGATTAGTGTAAAAAAGTAATACTTATTGAATTTATTTGGAGAGAATGATGTACGTTCTGGTTGAATTTAAAGGAAAGCAATACAAAGCGGTAAAAGGCGAATTGCTTAAAGTTGACAAAATTGACGCTGAGCCGGGAACGGCTATCAATATTGATACAGTATTATTGGTATCCAGTGACTCTGTAAAGGTTGGAAACCCCTATGTGTCAGGCGTAAAAGTGTCCGCTACGGTAGAATCACATGGCAAAGACGGCAAGATTATTGTATTTAAGTACAAGCCAAAAAAGGATTACCGTCGAAAAAAAGGACACAGGCAGGAATATTCGATCATCAAAATTGGTGATATTTCAGCTTAAAAAGTGATTGAAATTGAAGCTGTTCTGGATAACGATGGAATTTTAAAAGCTTGCAAAGCAGCGGGTCATGCGGGAGCCGGAAAAAGCGGCTCTGACATTGTATGCGCCGCTGTTTCGATTCTTTTAAGAACTGCGTTTAGTACCCTTTTAAACAAAAAGGGGATAAAAGTACAAGGCGGAGCCCCTGAAAGAGGGCAGCTTTGGCTGGAAGTTGAATATGAAGCGGAAGGTAGAGAATACCTTTTCGCTGTTGGGGAATTTTTGGTTAACGGACTTTCGTCATTAACAAAGGAGTTTCCCAATAATTGTAAGTTAACGATTAAGGAGATTTAATATGGCACGAAAACGCGGCGGAAGCGGCGCTAAAAACGGTAGAGACGCTAACCCTAATTATCTGGGTATAAAATCATCTGATGGCGCTTTTGTAAAAGCGGGAACTATTATAGCTCGTCAGCGCGGGACAAAAATACATCCCGGTAACAATGTCGGTTGTGGCGGTGACTTTACTCTTTTTGCCCTCGCGGACGGAAAAGTTAATTTTCACCAAAGACGCGGCCGCAAACTCGCCTCTATTATCGTAGTTTAAAAATATTTTCAAAATTAATAACGCTAACTTCGAACCATAGGTTCGGCGAAGACGCAAAGGTAATGTAAGTTTTCGAATTGCAGCTTTGCGTCTCTGCGTCTTGGCGAGGTGATTTGGGAGAAAATTTTTTTGGAAAGATTTGCGGATGAAGCTACAATCGAAGTTACCTCAGGAAGCGGCGGTAATGGTAAAGTAGCCTTTCGCCGTGAAAAATATGTCCCAAGAGGCGGTCCTTCAGGCGGAGATGGCGGCAGGGGAGGGGACGTTGTTTTTACAATCAAGCGAAACTTGCGAACCCTCGCTCACCTGCGTTATAAGCGAAAATTTAAAGCGGAAAATGGCAAGGATGGCGGGAACTCCGGTTGTTATGGTCATAATGGTTCAGATGTAATAATTCCGCTGCCGCCGGGTTCATTAATTAAAGACGCTTTAACAAATAAAATTATTCATGATTTTTCCAATAACGAAGAAGATTTTATTTTTCTAAAAGGCGGTAACGGCGGATGGGGAAATATTCATTTTAAATCTTCAGTTAATCAAGCGCCTAATAAAGCGCAGCCAGGAAAAGCGGGTGTTACAAAAACATTAATAATTGAACTTCAAATAATGGCGGATATAGGTCTTGTCGGTTTTCCTAACGCCGGGAAATCAAGTTTGCTTGATAAATTTACGAACGCTCGCCCTAAAATCGCCGCGTATCCTTTTACAACAAAAATTCCCAATTTGGGTGTATTAACAGTTGGAGATTCAGATATAATTATCGCCGATATTCCCGGTTTAATTGAAGGAGCGTCAAAAGGCGCGGGGCTTGGTATTCGTTTTTTAAAACATATTTCCAGAACTCAAATTTTAGCTTTTTTAATAGATTTATCCGATGACAATTATTTGGAAGCGTTTGATATTCTTTTAAAAGAACTTGAATCATTTTCCTCCGAGTATCCTGATATTCCGGATTTAACCAAAAAAAAGCGTCTTATAGTCGGAACAAAAACAGATCTATTGGATAGCAATGAAGAATTGGAAAATACAAACCGGTTGACAGAATTAATAAAAAAATACCCGTCGGAAGAAGTTTTAGGTATTTCTGTTTTTTCTGGTGATGGTATAAAAGAATTGTCCGGCGCTTTTATTAAATTAACAAAAGAAACTGAAACTGGGGATCTTTAGTGAAACTGGGTATTTTAGGCGGCAGTTTTAACCCGGTTCACAACGGGCATCTTTATCTGGCGAGAAAAGCTCTTTCGTTTTTAAACCTGGACAGAGTTGTTTTTATACCCGCGTATCAATCTCCTTTTAAATTAAACGCGTTTTCAAGCGAAAGTAAAATGCCGTCCGCGAATGACAGATTGGATATGCTTGCCGCTTCTTTAACAGGGGATCCGGGATTCGCGATTGACAACTGCGAAATTAAACGAGAAGGTGTTTCATACACAGTAGATACACTTGAAGATATTATTTCCCGATATCAGCCGTCAGGTAAACCTGTTTTAATAATCGGGGACGACCTTGCCGCGGAATTTTTAAATTGGCATGAAAGCGATAAAATTCTGCAATTGGCGGATATCGCCATAGCGCGCAGAATCGATTCTCCCATAGAAAAATATTCCTTCGCTCATGTTCTAATCGAAAATGATGTTATGAAAGTTTCTTCGCGGGATATCAGGCAAAAAATTAAAGATGACAATGATTGGCAGTCTTTGGTTCCGCAGGGAGCAAAAGAAATAATTATAGAACAAAATCTTTATGGTTTTATGGGAAATATGGGGCAAAAAACATCAAAATCGGACGCGAAAATTGATGTTTTAATTCCAATCGAAACAATTACGCGGGAAGTTATTAACCGTGTCGAAACCGCCGTTCGTGGCGCTTTAAATACTGAGCGTTTTTTACATTCCAGAAGCACAGCTGTTTTAGCCGTTGATATGTGCCGCAGATTTGGTCTAGACCCGCTTTGCGGTTATCTCGCGGGTATCGCTCATGATTTCGCCAAACAGATAGACGGCAAGCAACTGTTAAAAATTGTAAAATCCAGTAAACAGTATACGATTTCCGGTCTCGAAAAAGATAAACCGAATCTTCTCCACGGAAAAGCCGCGGCGGTATTGCTAAGACAGCGTTTCTGTATTCATAATGAAGATATACTTGAAGCTCTGGCTTTCCATACATCAGGAATCGCCGGCATGGGACCTTTGGCAAAGATTATTTATATTGCCGATAAAATAGAATGTACAAGAAATATCGATCCTGCTTTCAGGAAGATGTTTAACGAAGACAAGGAGCTTCCGTTGGATTTAATTCTTTTTGCCGTAATCGAAAAAACTATTGTAAAATTAAAGGCAAAAGAACTGGATTTATCCAAAGATACTATAAAACTTCTGGAAAAAATAAAGGAAAAGTAAAATTGAAATTATTTAAAGGCGACGCGTCGCTTCTATTACTTGCTTTAATTATACTTCTATTTACATTTGGAGTTATATTTTCCATTTTAACTTTTCGCAGCTGCCCTGTGGAAGACGCCGTTGCTGACAGCCGCCTTATGAATATTTTATTTGTAATCGAAGATGATAAAAAACCTCTTAGTACTTATGTATTAATGTATCATTCCGGTACAAAACGAACAGCCATTTTTGATGTACCGGGAGATCTTGGTTTATTAATTTCCAGGATAAACCGCGTTGACCGCATCGACAGGGTGTATGATTCAGGCAGGATTGGCAATTATCAAAGTGAAATAGAAAAACTTTTAGGTATCGATATTAATTTTCATATAATAATAAATAAGGAAAATCTGGTTTCCGTAGTTGATATTCTTGAAGGAGTGGAAATATTTATTCCTTCGCGCGTTTTTCATTGGGAAGATGATGATATTATTATTTTTCCTTCCGGTATGACAATTCTTGACGGCGCTAAAGCAGGTATTTACGCTACATACAGCTTGCCTCATGAAGACAGTGAAATGGCTGTTTTCCGCAGACAGCGTTTTTTTCTTGGTTATCTTAATCGCCAGATTCAAATGAATGAATACTTTCAAAACCCTTCGGCGTCGAAAATGTATAATTCACTTTTTAGATCAAATATGAATCAGCATACTTTAATGTGCCTTTTTAACGAATTTGTAAATATTGATATTGATCGCGCCGGTATTCAATCTGTAGGCGGGACTGTAAGAGAAGTATCCGGGCAAATGCTGATCATTCCGCATTGGGATGGAAATTTAATCAGGGAAATTGTGCTTCAAACTATGGGAACCCTTTCCCGTGATATCGAAGATCACTTGATCGAACGCACCCTTACAGTAGAAATTTTAAATGGAACAACTATTAACGGGCTCGCGGGCAGAACAGCGGACATGCTTAGAAGTTTTGGTTACGATGTAATCGCGATAAGCAACGCGGACAGAAACAACTATGACAGTACATTAATTATTCATCGCGCCGGGAATGATGAACTTGTAAAAGCTTTTGCCGATGTTATCCGGTGTACAAATATTGTCCGGGAAGCTAATCCGTATGACGACCTCGCGGACGATTTTATTTTTCACAATATCGAATATAAAGCTGATATAACTTTACTGCTTGGAAGGAATTTTAATGGAAGATTTGTCGTTGGAAATTAACCGCGAAACTGACAATGAAAACGCGGCAAAACTTACTGAGCTTTTGCGTGAACACAAGGGACAGGATGTTTCTTTACTGGATTTACAAGGTATTAATAACTGGACAGATTATTTTATTATCGCGACAGTTTCCAGCAAGACACACATGGATGGTCTTGAAAGGCATGTAAAAGAATTCTGCCATGAAAGAGAAATTGATATCTTAGGTTGTTCGCGTAAAGACTCTGATGATGAATGGCGTTTGATTGATCTAGGATCAATAATCATTCATTTAATGACATCAAACACCCGCGAGTTTTACGACCTGGAAAGACTTTGGCGAGCGGCATGACTTAACGCAGGGCAGCTTTAGCCACCCTTACGCCGCGGGTTAAAGACTATCAGTCCTCATCGTCCCAGTCTTCGTCGTCATCTTCATCATAATCGTCGTCATCTTCTTCGTATTCGTCTTCATCCTCGTAGTCGTCCTCATCTTCGTCTTCGTCCTCATCTTCTTCCAGATCGTCCTCATCCTCGTAGTCATCATCTTCGTCTTCGTAATCGTCATCCTCAATGTCATCATCATCACTGAGAATGAAAGCCGGCAGGCTGTCGTCTAAGTCATACTCTGTTTCATAACTGTTTACAGGTATTAGCGTCAGCTCTTCGTTAGCTCCGTTCAGAACCATAATGTTCTCCCTTGTAATTGGTATTTTTCTTGAATCCAAACTGAGTTGAGATTTTTTAACCTCACATTAGAAACATAAGGGAGGATATATTATTTTGTCAACAGGTTTTTAATAAAAATAATAAAAAAGTCTTTATTTGTGATATTCTTATTTTATGGCTGAATTCCCGGAAAAATTGACAGTTTTTTCTCCCGCTAAAGTAAATATCCATTTGGCGGTTAAAAATAAGCGTCCGGACGGCTTTCATGACCTGGAAAGCCTCTTTTTGGCGGTAAATTTCGGGGATATCCTGGATTTTGAAGTTTTTCAAGATAAAAAAGAAGCATTAATTATAAATACTTCTGAAATGAGCATAGAAAATAACATTATTTTAAAGGCAGTCGCTCTTTTTCGGGAAAAAACTAACTTTTCGCGAGGGTTAAAAATAAAACTTGAAAAACGCGTACCCATTGGCGGCGGACTTGGCGGCGGCTCTTCCAACGCGGCGGCGACCCTTTTGGCTTTAAACAAGATAGCGGGTTTTCCATTAGACATGGAAACTCTCCTTGAAGCGGCGGCTACCCTTGGAAGCGATGTTCCCTTTTTTATCCATGAAACCCCCGCCGCTTTTGTAACAGGTCGCGGTGAAAACATCGAGCCGGTTGAAGCGCCTGATTTACACATAGTACTTGTAAACCCCGGCTTTCCCTCCAGCACCGCCACCGCCTTCAAATTATTGGATGAATATAGATCCACAAAGACTTCACGCCAAGACGCAAAGGCGCAAAGTCAAGGAATTAAAAATTCTAATCTATTCTCCGTGTCTCCGTGTCTCCGTGTGATGGACTTCTGTAATGATTTTTTAAAGGTATTTCCTGAAAAAGATAAATCCATCTACAATAACATCATCTCCCAACTAACCGAAAATAGCGCAAAGTACGCGAACCTTTCCGGGGCAGGGTCTACTTGTTTTGGTATTTTTGAAAATGAGCGACAAGCGCGGCAAGCAGCCGAATATTTGAATGAAAAATGGGATTTTGTTCAATATTGCCAATCAATTAAAAAGGTGTAGTATTCTCACAAAGCGAGTAATATTATTATCAATGCCGTTAGAAAAGCGTGTCATGTGAAAAAAAATCACAAAGAAAAGCAACTTTTTTACTTGCTTTAGTGACAAATCAATATTACAATGATGTAGATAAAGTCGGGCTTAACATGTAATTACCTGATAGGTTTTGTTAAGTTTATTAATTGGGACCTCAAAAGGAGAGGAGCTATGGAAATTACTGATATTAGGGTCCGTAAGGTAACTGGCGGCGGAAAGCCGAAGGCCTATGTAACGGTGACTTTTGACGATTGCTTTGTTGTTCATAATATAAAGATCATTGAGGGTAAAACCGGAGTGTTTATCGCAATGCCCAGCCGGAAGACCCGTGCGGGTGAATATAAAGATGTTGCTCATCCAATTCATCCTGAATTCAGAGCGGAGTTGCAAAAGCGTATTCTGGATAAATATGAATCCGGAGATGTTACAGAAGCAACCGCGGATGATCAAGATTAATTATCGAACAAGATTAATTATCGGTTCAGTTTATAATATCACTTGATTAATTCCCGTTGTTTATGATATTCTCATAAATGAGAATGGGACGTCGGCAAGCGGTAAGCCCCCGGGTTTTGGTTCCGGTATTCACAGGTTCGAATCCTGTCGTCCCAGTAAGGGATAACCATTTGTCAATCCCGTTAATTTACTATTGAGGTATATATGAGCAAGGTAGTTTTACAAGCGAAAAATCGTCAGAAATTTGGTTCGTCTGAATCCCGCAGACTTAGAAGAAGCGGCAGGATTCCAGCTGTAATTTATGGAAGACTGGGTAAGTCTCTTTCCATCGATTTGGATTCGGTTGATTTTTTAAAAAGTACAAAAGGAATTTCCGAAAGTACCATCGTTAAAGTTGATGTAGAAGGCAAATCTTTTGACGCTTTTGTAAAAGGCACTCAAAGAAACATTATAGACGGCAATATCCTTCATATTGATTTTTATGAAGTTGAAAGCGGCGTAGCGTTGCGCGCCAAAGTTTCTCTTGTTTTACAGGGAAATCCTATTGGCGTACGCGAAGGCGGTATGCTTGAAACTCCATTACACGAAATTGAAATTGAATGTTTACCGAAAGATCTTCCTGAAAGAATCGAAATTGATATTTCTAATCTTAAAGCCAACCATTCATTTTATGTCAGGGATATTAAACTTGGTGAAGGTGTCAAACTGCTTTCAAGCCCGGATCTTGTTGTCGCGCTTGTACGGTTCGCTAAAGCCGAAGTCGCAGCTCCTACAGCTGAAGCCGCCGCCGCGGCACCTGCAGCCGCCGCCGCGGCTCCTGCGGCGGATAAAAAAGCCGCTCCTGAAAAGAAATAACGGATTAAAACTAAAGAGTTTGAAGATAGTGTTTTATACGCTTTAAAAGACTGCCCTAAAGAGGCAGTCTTTCTTGTTGCTGTATCTGGCGGCGCGGATTCAATGGCTTTACTTGTTTCCCTATGCGCCATTAAACCTGTTAATCCAATTTATTGTATTCATGTTGAACATGGTTTGCGTCCCGCCAATGAAAGCCGCGGTGACGCGGATTTTGTAAAAACATTTTGTGAAAAAAATGGAATAGATTGTCTGGTTGTACATATTCCACCCGGTAAAATCGAAAAATTGGCGCGGCGTAAAGGCATTGGTATCGAAGCTGCCGCGCGTTTTTTCAGACACAAAGCTTTTAAAAAAGAAGCCGCGCGTCTGGGAGAAAATACCCTTGTTTTAACGGCTCACACAAAAGACGATATACTGGAAAATACATTAATGAGGGTATTGCGCGGCACAGGTCCCGCGGGACTAGCCTCGATGCCTGTTAGAAACGGAAAGCTCTTTAGGCCATTACTTTCTAAAACCCGCGCCGAAATTGAAAATTATTTAAATGAAAAAAACATAAACTGGCGCGATGATTTAACAAATACCGATGAAAAATTTTTGCGCAATAAAATTCGCCACAGGCTAATTCCGCTTTTAAATGAATATTTTCCTTCCTGGAAAACAGGTGTAAACTCTATGGCGCAAACCCAATCGCTAGCCGCCAGCTTTATCGCCAGCGAAGCAAAAGATCGTATTTGTTGGATTATTAAGAATTTACCACGAACCAACACGAACCAACACGAAAATGAAGTCAACAGAATAGTTATCAATTCAAAACCTCAGTGTAACTCCGTGTCCTCCGTGGTTAATAAATTAATATTTACTGATGCAAGGGACTTCTTCGCACAACCGCTAATAATCCGCGAGGAAGCAGTATTTCAAGCAATAAATACCTTATCTTCCCTTTGCGATCTTGGCGTCTGCGAACCAAAGGTTCGTGCGTCTTTGCGTGAGTCTTTTCGAGATAAATCCATAAAAAGATCTGTTGTCAGGAAGTTTTGCGAAGGCAAAATAAAAGCGGCGGATTTAGGCTCAGTACGCCTTAAACTGGAAAATGATAAAATATCGCTCTCCAGGGCGCGCAAAGAGTACTTTGAACGCGGCATCTCACGGTTGATTATAGAGCCAAGATTAGATAATCTATAAGTATGCTGAATCCTAATGACAATATACCTGAACGCGGACCAACTATGCCAAAAAAACCAAGCGGTTTTACTCTCGCTATTTTTCTTGTTATAACTGTTCTTTTAATTACTTATATTTTCAGATGGGAAAGCACTCCTGTAAGGACTATAACTTATTCGGATTTTTTAATTTTTTTGGGACAAAGCCATATTGAATCCGTCACAATTTTTGATGATAACACTATCGAATTTTTATTAAAAACTCCCGCGGAAAACGGTATTTTTAGATTTAAAACACATCTTCCTTTTACGCCTGATTCTGCTTTTATATCGGAATTGGAAAGTAAAGGAATTAAAATTACCGGTTCACCTGCCAGGGTTAGTCCTTTTAGTATTCTGATAAATATGCTTCCCTGGCTTTTTGTGTTTGGAATTATTTTTATGATGTTCAGGAACATGCAGGGCGCGGGGATGAGGAATTTCCACTTTGGTAAAAGTAAAGCGAAGCGGTATCAGGATGAAGGAAAAAAAGTAAGTTTTTCCGATGTCGCGGGACAAAAGGACGCGAAGTACGAACTGGAAGAAGTTGTCGAGTTTTTAAAAAGCCCGCAGAAATTTACCAAGATGGGAGCGCGGATTCCAAAGGGTGTACTACTTGTAGGAATGCCCGGTACGGGAAAAACATTGATGGCGCGTTCTGTCGCGGGCGAAGCCGGTGTCGCTTTTTTTCATATGTCGGGTTCGGATTTTGTTGAAATGTTTGTCGGCGTTGGAGCCAGCCGTGTAAGAGATCTTTTTGATCAGGGGCGAAAAAGCGCTCCATGTATAATTTTTATTGATGAGTTGGACGCTGTCGGGCGCACTCGAGGCGCGGGTTACGGCGGCGGCCATGACGAACGCGAACAGACATTAAACCAGTTGTTAGTTGAAATGGACGGTTTTGATTCAAAAGATGGTGTTATAATTTTAGCCGCTACAAACCGCCCTGATGTTTTAGACCCAGCGCTTTTGCGTCCGGGGCGCTTTGACCGCCAGGTTATTGTTGCGATGCCCGATATAAAAGAACGTCAGGCGATTTTAGAAATTCATGCCGCTAAAATTCCTTTGGATGAAGGTGTTGATCTTTCGCGTGTAGCCAGGATGTCTCCGGGTATGAGCGGCGCTGATATTGCCAATCTTGTAAATGAAGCCGCCTTGTTTGCCGCGCGAAAAGATCGCGGCGAAGTTTTAATGTCCGATTTTGAAGAAGCAAGAGACAAGGTGCTTATGGGTGTCGCGCGCAAAACGCTTGTTGTATCCGATAAAGAAAGGCGAATGACAGCCGTTCACGAAGCGGGTCACGCTCTATTACACTATTATTTGGAAAATTCCGACCCATTGCATAAAGTTACGATTATTCCGCACGGAAGAGCGTTAGGTATGGCAATGTCGCTTCCAAAAGAAGATCGTTACAGCCGTTCAAAAGGCTGGCTGGAAGATTTTATCGCGATCCTTTACGGCGGCTGGATAGCGGAAAAACTTTTTTATGATGAAACAACCACAGGAACAAAAAACGATATTAAACAGGCGACAGAACTTGCGCGTAACATGGTTTGCGAATGGGGAATGGCAGAAGAGCTTGGTCCTGTCGCTTACGGACAGGAAGACGAACCTATTTTCCTTGGAAAAGAAATAGCGCGTCACAAGGATTATTCCGAAGATACCGCCAAACGCATAGACAAGGCAATTAAAGAAATACTTGATAACGCTAGAGACAATGCCGCGAAAATACTGGAAAGTCACAAGGATAATCTTGAAAAACTTGCCGACGCCCTAATTGAACGCGAAACCCTAATAGACGAAGAAGTCCGCCAAATCATCGGTCTGCCTCTAAAAGAGGAAGCATAATGAATAAAAATATTTTTCGCAAAATTTTCTCGCAGAGACGCAGAGACGCAGAGACGCAGGGTTTTAGTTTGATAACTCTTCTCTTCTTTGCGCCTTTGCGCCTTTGCGTGAGTTTATTTTCATTATTATTCTTAATTTCTGTGGTAAATTTACACGCGCAGGTAAGGGATGATTCGGCTGTGGCGCGGCAGTATGTACAATGGGTGCAGCAGGCGATTAACGAAGAGCGATGGGATGATGCCAGCGCCGCGCTTTTACGCGCCAGCGATTTTGAAAATGTTTCATCGGATATTTCGTATCTTAGAGCAATTGTTGGTAATTATTACGGAATGGATCGAAACATCGTAGTACAGAATCTGTCAAAAGCAATTGATACAAACAGGTGGGTTACATATAACGAAAACCAAGCTTTGCTTTTTATTACAGAGCAGTATATAGCTCTTAGGAATTATACTTACGCGTTAAATTACATTTCGCGTTTGGAAGAAAAAACAGAAGCGGCAGGCAGTGTACAAATAAGGACAGAAACCGCGATATTTCGTCTTTTGGCGTTACGCGGAATGGCAACTCACAGTGAACCGAATTATGATCAGGCTTTTTATTTGGCGCAGTTTAGAAGCCATGTTTTGCTTAACATGGACAGGTTTCCGCGCGACCCTCGTCCTTTGCGTATCTTCTTTGAATACGCGCGTAACAGAAAACCGGAACAATCGGAATTGCCCGCGGGTGATATAAATCTTTTGGAATTAATTTTAAGACGCCTTCCTTTCCTTTTAGAAACAGATCCTGAATTAGCGTGGTTAGCCGCTCCTTTTATAAGAGATAATGATACCGCGAGAAGGCTTATAATGTCTTATCGTTCCGGAGGTATACCGCATATCCAAAACAGGGATTTTATGCCGCATCCCGCTTCTATTGCTATAGCGTTAAATCTTGGACTTATAGATGACATACAAGCGGCGCGTGAATTATTTTCCGGAAACCGCGGGTTTAATTATCCGCTCGCGCCTCATATAAAACCAAATGGAAATCCTGTTTTAAATAAAGATAATATAATTGATGTTTATAAATTACTTCGCGGCGAAGAAGGACGAGATTATTTTACAAGAAGACTTCATTCTTTTACAGGTATAATTTATACAGATGATGACAATGACGGGTATATAGACAGTTGTACATATTATGTTTCCGGTATAATCCAAAAATATGAACTGGACAGAACGCAGGATAATGTTTTTGATTTTGAAATTTTTATTGATAATGGTGTTCCAGTTATAGCGAAAAATCGTATTTTAGGACATGATATATACGCTCATGTTTTTTGGGAACGTTATCCGTCAGTAAAGCAAATAGTATTGGGAAATCCTTTATTAGTTGAAAGTGAATCATTCATGTTTGGTCCCGCGGATTTTCAATATACGCCTGTAACATTTATTGAACTTGGCGGAAGTGACAGGGTTTCCGGTTTGTTATTTCCTGTTGTGGCGTATCAATATATTTATTTAACGCGCCGATCAATAATGTCATTTTGTTCAAGTCTTACCCGTCCAAGTCTGGAAATTGATGGAGCGTTGGAAACTATTTATATGAACCGCGGGATTATTTTGCAGGCTGTTGAAGTATTAAACGGACAGCAGGTTTCTGTTACAGAGTTTGACAGGGGTTTACCTGTAATACAATATATAGATTTGGATTTAGACGGCAGAATGGAAACAATTCGCCGTTTTCGCTTTCCGCCGTCTGGTTATACATCGGAAGATTTGCTTGATTATCGCAGGTTAATTTCATCTTCCGAAAGCGACTGGTCGGGAGACGGGCGGTTTAAAACAATGGAAGTGTATCAATTGGACGGTTCAGTTGTTTATTATTTTGATATGGACGGCAGCGGCCAATGGACATACTCGGAAACTGGAAATCAAAGATGAAAAAATGGTTATTAATTCTCCTTGTTTTGGCGGTTATTTCCTGCGAAACAACAAATAATACGATTGATTCACAAATCCGCACGACAAGTTCAATAAGACTAAGCGATATAGAAAGTCAGTTAGAAATTAATCCCGTTGCCGCGTTAAATCTTGTTTTTATTTATAAAGAAGTTTATTCCGTTACAAATGATCAAATGAATGATGACTGGCGGCAGCTGGCTTTATATGAAAAACAAGCGATAGAAAATCTTTTGGTTTTGCAGGAAAAAGCAATCGCGGAAGAACGCTGGGATGATGTTATTTCTTTTGGCAGATCTATTTCCAGTATTGGAGTAACAACAATACATACCGGAAAAGAAGCGGAATTTACATTAGCTTACGCGAAGAAAAAAATATCGGAAGGCGATAATCTTAGCGCGTTTTTAGCCGCGGTAAGATCACATGAAATGCAGCCGATGGATAGCGCGAGCGCTCTTTTATTTTTGGAAAAAGCTGTTGAAGCGAGACAACGCCGTTCGTCCGCGTTTTTTCTGGCGGCGGCTCAGGAAGCGGGAGCCAGGAACATTCCGCCTCGATTACTTGAATACGCTACAGGCAGAGACACAGTCTCCGACATGATAAAAGGTGTCGCTACAGTTATTGTAGACAGAGGATTCAGAGTTGAAAGAGGAATGGGCACGCCGGATAGAATTTTAGGATCAGCGTTTTTTGTTGATTCATCAGGATTAATGATAACAAATTATCATGTTATCGCGAGCGAAGTTGATCCAAGACACAGGGGATATTCGCGTTTATTTATCCGCATGGGAGATTCGACAAGCCCAAGAATTCCGGCTCGCGTAATCGGCTGGGATAAGACATTGGATTTAGCGTTAATTAAAACAGAAATAGAAACAGAATATGTTTTTTCTATTGTAGATCGAGTAATACCCAGAGTCGGCGATAATATACTGGCGATAGGCTCTCCTTTGGGATTGGAAAAAACTGTAACATCAGGTATTGTTTCATCGCTTGGCAGGCGAATTTTGCAAATTGGCGATTCGTATCAAATTGACGCCGCGATAAACGCCGGCAATTCAGGCGGTCCCATTGTTAACAGCGAAGGGCGGCTTGTAGGAATAGCGTTTGCCGGTATCGCGCAGCATCAGGGTCTTAATTTCGCGATTCCCGCGCAGCTGCTCGCGGCGGCTCTTCCGGAAATGATAAAAGGCGGCAGGGCTTCGCGTCCCTGGCTGGGTTTAACGTTATGCGAAACATTTAACGGAGCGGAAATAATCTATACGGCTCCCAATATGCCCGCTTCGCAGATTCGCTTACAGGAAGGATTATTAATCAGATCAATTAACGGAAAAACAGTAACATCACGCCAGGGCGGATTAATACCTGCCATGCAGGCGGAAATGTTTTCGTACGGACCGGGTGAACTTGTAGTTTTGGAAACTATAAACAGTGAAGGTATAGTAAAAAAGAATGTAATGATGACAGTCGCGCGTTCGGACCTTCCATTATTGGACGCGGCAAGGATAGACAGGCGGGAAAGAATTGTAACTCCGCTTTTTGGAATGGCGCTTACCCCTTTACCCAGTACGTTATTTTCGTCTAACTTCCGTGTAAACAGAGTTGTTCGCGGTTCAATAGCGGACAGCGCCGGGATTTCTGAAGATGATCCGGTTTCGATTAATCGTTTGCGAATCCTGGAAGATAATGGGTACGCGTTACTGGAAATTTCCATAAAGAAACGCCGCATGGGTTATCTTGATACCAACATGCAGCTTCCAGCCTGGCTTGATTCTCCGGACCTTTTATAATTATTTTAATCTGCCGTTTTCTCTACAGCTCCACCAGGAAGTTTGCGAAAAAATTACATGATCCACAAAATGCAATCCCAGTATATTTGCCGCGGCCAAAAGACGATCTGTAATTTCATCATCTTCGGCAGAACTTTCAACCTGCCCCGATGGATGGTTATGCGCTACACAAAAAGCGGCGGCTCTGTCATGAATAATATCCGCGAAAACTTCGCGCGGATGAACAATTGTTTTATTTACAAGACCAATTGTTACAACTCTGACAGCAAGCACTTCGTGGGCGCCGTTTAAAGAAAGACTTATAAACCTTTCCTGTTTGCGATCCGCGTAATGGCGCACAAGGTGAAAAATATCGATAGGCTGCTTGATTCGAGTTAAAAATCCTCCGTACTTCCTTCTGCCAAATTCCAGCATAGCCGCGACCATACATGCTTTGGACTGCCCTAACCCTTGTATATTGATTATTTCGTCAATAGAAGGGTTGTCTACTGTTCCGTCAAGCAGCTTTAGTAATTCCGAAGCAAGCTCATTAACATTTTTGCCCTGTATACCCGTATTTAACAGGATAGCCAGCAATTCACTGTCGGAGAGCGCTTGCGCCCCGCGAGCCAGTAGTTTTTCCCGCGGACGCAGGTCGTGCGGCACACCGGAAAAAACATTAAAATTTTTGTTGTTTTTCATACCCCTATATGGGCGCGAATACGCGTGGCGCATGACCGAAAATGAAAATATTTTAAAATAATTTTGCTGCTTACCTTATGATAATATTAACTGCTATATTTATAGGAACGTTTAAATGTAGCAATTTGCTGTTTTCAGGAAATTCCTGTAATTATTGATTTTATCCTATTTCCTTCTATATATGCAAGTTAAAAAAAACCATTTTTTCATGATTTTATACACTTTTTTATAATCTTATATTGCTACATTTAAACGTTGGTTTATTTGTAGCAGTGACGCAAAGGTACCTGGTACCGCTTTTCTGTAGCGTAGTATGTCACCTAACGCCACCATATATAGTGTAGGTGGTTGTTAAAAAGTTGGTAACAGGTACTAATGACGCTTTGTACAGGCGGTTTTTGCAACGAGCCCGATAGGGCGAGGCGAAACGGTGACAGGCACCGTTTTTTTTAAAAAGTTTTAACAAAAGTGTCGGGCATGAATGGTGCCTGACACTTTTTTCGTGGTAGTAGATAATTTTAAACCCTTCTTGACATTTATAGCTTATCCGTATACCATATAAATTGGAGAATAAAATGATTAAAACAGAATATATACCATATATAGGCGAAGTATTGGCTGAAGAATTCCTTAAACCCATGAATATTAGCCAAAACAATTTGGCAAAGGTACTTGGCATACCGCAGAATCGTTTGAGTGAAATTATCAATGGTAAAAGAGGTATTTCCGCCGATACTGACTTACGCCTTTGTAAATATTTTGGTTTGACTGATGGTTATTTTTCCGGTATGCAAATGGATTTTGAACGGATTGCAGCCAAAAAAAAATTACAGAAAGAACTTAATAAAATTAAACCGTTAAAAGTAGCAATGGTTAAGTAGAAATTGTTGATTATCATTGATATCAGATTATATTCCGCAGGTAAACATTCAGTTTTTTTCGTAGTGGAATTTCTTTATCTCTTAATAGAGGTTCAATAAATATGCTTATTAGACCTAATACTGAAAGTACAGCTAAAAATATGACAATAATACTAATTTTAGGAGTATGAAAAATAATTTAAATAGTTTATAATATATAACAAGGAGATATAATTATGGCAGTAGTATGCAGTAGCGGATTAGTTGGAAAAGCAGTAACCCTAATCGCCCTGGAAAAAAAATCACCAATTATGATCGTAACAAATGTGGCAGAAGAAACAAAAACAGTCGAAGTAACATGGCTTGATAACAACAATTCAGTCAACACAGCCGCGTTCCCTTCAAAAGCGCTGGAAAAAGCAGACGCGCAACCCAAGCAAGCCGCGCCCAAAAGCGCCTCATCCAAAAGCGCTCCAGCCAAAAAGAAAAAGTAGTCTTATTCCGTAATTCAAATAACCAGTAGAGGGCTTTGCTCCCTGCTGGTTATTGCGTATCAGTTAATTTAACATCCAATTTTTGCCGAAAATTCATATATGAAAGCATTTTTAATATCAATATCGCAAATTTTGGTTGTTTTGGCATTCTTTTCCTGTGCCGCGGTACAACCCGCCGTTAAACCGGAGGTTATTACAGAAAAACCGCCTGTTATTATCGAAAAACCGGAAATTCCAAGTTTTATTATGGGGCAGGGGAAGATTAGCGCTTTAAAACTATCAACCTTTCTTTTACTAAATAATCAATATATAAATCCCGCATACGCCATAGAACTTGTGCAGTTTTATATTGAAGAAGCTTCTTTTGAGGGAGTGAACCACGACATCGCTTTCGCTCAAATGTGCCTGGAAACAGGTTTTTTAAGGTTTGGCGGAGATGTTAAACCTAATCAATACAATTTCGCGGGACTTGGCGCGATAGGCGGCGGCGAACCCGGTCTTTCATTCCCGGACCCGCGTACAGGCGTGCGCGCGCAAATTCAGCACTTAAAAGCATACGGCTGCGAAGATCCTTTAAATGGAACGTTGATAAACCCGCGTTTCAGGTTTGTGCGCAGGGGAAGCGCTCCTACAATTGAAGGACTTGCCGGAACCTGGGCAGCTGACAAACAATACGCTGTAAAAATAAACACAATTTTACAAAGAATGTATGAATATTCGTTTTAAGCTTTACCCAATATTTCAAAATTATGCTATAATTTATAAATGAAATACGGATATTTTGACAATGAAAAACGTGAATACGTAATAGACAGGATCGATGTTCCTGTCTCCTGGACAAATTACATCGGCGTAAAAGATATGTGTGGTGTTTTTAACCACACGGCAGGCGGTTATCTTTTTTATAAAAGCCCCGAATACCACAGGGTAACTCGCTTCCGTCCAAACGGCGTTCCGATGGACAGACCCGGTCATTATGTTTATGTAAGAGATGATGAAACAGGCGAGTACTGGACACTTTCATGGCAGCCTGTTGGCAAGGATTTAAATTCCGCGAAATATACATGCAGACACGGTTTATCGTATGTTAAATATCAATGTGAATATTCAGGTATCACAGGAGAGCAGACCCTTTTTATTCCGATTGACGACCCGACAGAAATTTGGGATGTAAAACTTCGCAACGATTCCGGTAAAAAAAGAAAACTAAGCGTTTTCGGTTATGTCGAGTTTTCTTTTCATCATATAACAGTTGATAATCAAAATTTTCAGATGAGTCTTTATTGTTCGGGTTCTTCGTTTAAAGACGGTATAATCGAACTTGATCTTTTTTACGAAGAAAAAGGTTTCCAATACTTTACCGCTAACGCTGTTGGCGAAGATACCAAAAATTTTGACTGCCTTCGCGATAATTTTATCGGCGCTTACAGAACGGAAACAAATCCAATCGCTGTAGAAAAAGGTTTTTGCTCCGGTTCTTTTGAACTTGGCGGAAACCACTGCGGCGCTTTAAAACAAACATTGGAAATAGCTCCGGGCGAAGAGGCGCGTCTTGTTTTCCTTCTTGGCGAAGGTAATAGGCAGGTTGGCAAAGCCGCGCGTGAAAAATATTGCGCTTCTAATTTTGCTGAGGTAGACGCTTCGTTTAAAAAATTAAATAATTTCTGGAATGAAAAACTTGATAAATTGCAAATTACAACACCGCACGACGGCATGAATACGATGATCAATATTTGGACACTGTATCAGGCGGAAATAAATGTAATGTTCTCGCGTTTCGCTTCGTTTATCGAAGTAGGCGGGCGCACTGGTTTAGGTTACCGCGATACTTCGCAGGACGCGATGATGGTTCCCCATTCAAATCCGCAAAAAAGTAAAAGCCGTCTTGTAGAACTTTTAAAAGGATTAACAACGCACGGTTACGGGCTGCACCTTTTTAGTCCTGACTGGTTCGAAAAACAAACAGAGCCCGCGTTTAAATCGCCTACAGTTGTGCCTACTCCTTCTAGATCGCAGATGATACATGGCATCGAAGATGTCTGCGCGGATGACGCTTTGTGGCTTATTCCCGCAATCGTCGAATATATAAAAGAGACAGGCGATTTTAGTTTTGCCGATGAACAGTACACCTATGCCGATACATTTGATCCTGACACAGGAGATGGTAAAAAAGAATCTGTTTTTGATCACATGAAACGCATTTTAGATTTTTCCGCGAAAGAAATTGGATCGCACGGAATTTGCAAAGGTTTAAGAGCCGACTGGAATGATTGTCTTAATCTTGGAGGAGGAGAGAGCGCTATGGTTTCTTTCCTTCATCACTGGGCTTTAGTGCACTTTATCGCGCTAGCGAAAAAACTAAATCGCGATGTTTCTGTTTACGAAAAAATGCTGGCGACTGTAAAAGAAAGCTGCGAGCGCGAGCTTTGGAACGGAAGCTGGTATACAAGAGGTTTTACAGGTTCTGGTAAAAAAATCGGCTCCCCGGAAAACAAAGAAGGCAAAGTTCACATGGAATCAAATACATGGGCTGTGCTTTCAGGAGCCGCTTCACATGAACATGGCAAAGCCGCGATGGATGCTGTCGATCAGTATTTGTATACGCAGTACGGTTTAAAACTTTGCGACCCGGCATTTTCACAACCGGATGACTCTGTTGGTTTTGTTACCCGTGTTTACAAAGGCTTAAAAGAAAACGCCGCGATATTCAGCCATCCAAACCCTTGGGCATGGGCAGCAGAGGCGGTTCTTGGCAGGGGGGATCGGGCAATGAAGTTTTACGACGCGCTTTGTCCGTACAATCAAAATGACATGATCGAAACGCGAAGGTCAGAGCCGTACATGTATTGTCAGTTTATTGTAGGACCGGATCACAGCGCGTTTGGAAGAGCGCATCATCCATTTATGACAGGTTCTGCCGGCTGGGCGTATTTTGCCGCGACTCGGTTTATGCTTGGAGTCCGCCCTGACTTTGAAAGCCTTGTAATAGACCCTTGTGTTCCAACTTCGTGGACATCGTTTAAAGTACGCCGTGTTTGGAGAGATGCCGTGTATAACATTACTGTAGAAAATCCCGGCGGTGTTAGTAAGGGTGTAAAAGAATGTAAGGTAAACGGTCAAACCGTTAGCTGTAATGGTGTCGCGGAAATACCTGTTCAGTCTAAAGGCAGCGAGAGTAATATTGTTGTTGTGATGGGTTAATTAACCATCTGATTGCAGAAAATTTCTTAAACCGCTTCCAAATTCATTAAGCATTATACCGCGGAATGTTACCATATATCTTCCGTTACTAAAGTTTATACGCGCTGTTTCCTGTGTACCGTCATCCCAGGTTATAAATATAACATTGCTTCTTATATGGTAAACGGCGCTTTGCTGATTATTTAATCTTTCATTTAAACTTTTGTGAGCTTTTGACCAGTATTTTAATTCTCCGTTAGCGGATAACTGGATCACGTTATTGAATACTTCTTCCTGATTACTCCATCCTGAAGAAATCGCGACGTTAATTGATCTTTGAATGGAACAAGATGTGCAATTTGGCGAAGCGTTACCGTTTAAAATAAAACAAAATAAAAAAATAGAAACTAACAAAAATCTTTTCATTATATTCTCCTTAAAAATATTCTGTTTGATGCTGGGGTTTCATGGTAAATACATTGTTTAAAATTTTTTGATTACCATAAACTTCCAAATCATCACGTTTTGAATACACCGCGTTTTCCAAAGTACGATAACCGGTAACAAGCTGACTTAATACAAGAATTCCGCAGCGTATGTCCGGCTCTTTTGTTGTAGTAGATACTTTTGAACCTTCTTTTCCAAATTGTACAAGATACTTTCCATTATTGGCAGGAATTGTTTTGTCATTAACTACTTCGATAATGTATTCACCTTCGCCTTCCGGAGCGCGCATAAGTTCTAACGCTGTTTTTACATTTATTACCCTTGTCATGTCTCTTGGTGTTGTATTGATATTCACAGCCCAGTCATCGCCGATAAAATCATAAGCGTCGATAAAAGTTGGCGCCATCCATTTAAAATTTTCATATTGAGTTGAAAGCCCTCCGACAATTCCTAAAGCGCCGTACAATCCTTTTTTATCGATGAAGGCAAGTTCTATTACCGACATATTTGTATCGCCGTCATCTTGAATGACTCTATATTTAATATAACTTCGCGCGGTTCCATTTTCATCTTTCCAAAGATATAAATACGATCCTTTTGCCCAATGATCGCCCTGGGCGAAACGTTTCCAGGCGCGGTTGTCGGACCAATAATCCCTGTGTACTGCTTGATTAACATTTTTTATATAAACGCTGTGTATCTGCGAAAGTAAAGTAGTATCGTCTTCGGGCTGAATACTTATAAACTCGCCATATGGTTTAATCGATAAAAAATGTTTTGCGGTTATAGAGATGTTGTTTCTTACACAAGAGGTTTCATAACCAAACTTGCGGTAAAAATCATGCGAAAAAGGTGAGAGACTCGAAAAAACTACTCCGTTATCAAAACTTTCCCGCAACATTTTTTCGAATATGATACGCATGTAGCCGCCGCCTCGCGATTCGGGTAAAGTCGCGACTCCTCCAATGCCGGTCATTTTCGCTCTATTTGTATCAAAGTTCATAAGATAATCAATTTCGTATGTACCCGAAACTAGTTTACCTTTGTCAAAAGCCGCCCAAACCCAGCTTTCCGGGTGATCCAGCGGATCGCGTTTTTTATCAGAATCGCCGGATGGATCGTATCGATAATTAAATGATATTGCCTGCATTTTGGCAAACTCGGGCCAATCTTCTGGAGTAAGTCTTCGAATTTCTGTCATACTTAACATTAATGTTGTTTATAAAGGTTGTCAATGTAAATTATTTGACTTTTTTTGGTATTTTTGATAAATTATTAGAATGCGTGAATTAAAAGCAACAGTAATTGGCGCGGGCAGCACTTATACGCCCGAATTAATCAGGGGATTTATCGACAGACAAAATAGTCTTAATTTTAAATCTTTTTATTTAATGGATATTAACAAGGAAAAACTCGATGTCGTCGGCGGTCTCGCTAAAAGAATGCTGGAAGCAAAGGGTTTTAAGGGCGAGATTGTTTTAACTCAGGATTTGGATGAAGCGATAAAAGACGCCGATTATATTTTCGCGCAGATTCGCGTTGGCGGAATGGAAGCGCGTATTCGTGATGAAAAAATTCCATTAAAGTACGGACTTTTGGGGCAGGAAACTACCGGTATCGGCGGATTTATGAAGGCGCTTAGAACTATACCTGTCATGATGGATATCGCGAGGCGAATCGAAAAACTCGCTCCAAACGCGTGGCTTGTAAATTTTTCCAATCCTTCGGGAATTGTCGCTGAAGCTTTAATGAATCATACAAAAGTAAAAATGATAGGTCTTTGCAATTGTTTTGTAAACATGAAAGCAGGTATCGCTAAAAATATCGGCACGGATAATTTTGATTATGAATATCTTGGATTAAATCATTTAAGCTGGGTTACTTCTGTTACTGTAGACGGTGAAAATGTTTTAAGCAAACTTGGAAAATCCGCCGGCGAAAAACTTAAAAATATTCCTGATGTTGATTATGATGACGAACTGCTTGAGGCTGTTCCCGCGATTCCGTCTTATTATTTAAGTTATTTTTATTTACGCGACGAGCAGGTTCAAAACTGCCTTAAAGCGGAAAAAACACGCGGAGAAAAATGCGTTGTTATAGAAGACGCTTTAATTGAAAAATATAAAGACCCAAGCCTTAATGACAAACCAAAAGAACTGGAAGAAAGAGGTGGCTCTCTTTATTCGACTGCGGCAGTTTCCGTTGTTGACGCGATAGAAAACGATAAAAACGAATATCATGTTATCGGCGTAAAAAATAATGGCGCGATTCCATATATGGCGGACGATGATGTTGTAGAAATTAAATGTATGGTAAATAAAAACGGAGCGGCGCCCGTACCTGTTAAAAACGCGGATAACCTTTACATTAAAGGAACCATGCAAGCGGTTAAGGCTTACGAAAAATTAACCGTAAAAGCCGCGATTAACGGCAGTAGAGCGGACGCTATTGCCGCTTTAATGGTACATCCTTTAATCGGCGATTACAAAAAAGCGAAAGCCGTGTTTGACGAGATGGCAAGCGCTAACGCCGATTACCTGCCAAAAGGTTTATTACGTTAATGGAATACATTTTAGGCATCGACGGAGGCGGGACAAAAAGCCATCTTGCTTTATTTGACATAACAGGAAAGTTGATAGACTTTGGTCATTGGGGATCTTTAAATCACGAGGGGATGAAAGGATCGTTTGATCAATTTTATGACGAAGTAAATAAATTTGTGAGTCAAATACTTTTAAAAAATAATGTAAAAATTGATCAAGTAGTATCCGCCGCGTTTGGAATAGCCGGTGTTGATACAAAATGGCAGCATGATGTTATTTCTCAGATGATAGAAAAAGTCGGCTTTAAAAAGTTTACGCTCGCTAATGACGCGTATCTTGGTATCCCCGCGGGAAGCCCGACAGGTGTAGGTATTTGCGCCATTAACGGAACAGGCTGCACTGTAGTTGGAGTTAATTCGCAGGGGAAGATGTTGCAAATTGGCGGAGTAGGGTATGTATCTGCTGATTACGGCGGCGGCGGAATGTTGGGAAGAGTTGTAATTTCTACAGTATACGAAGAAATCTTGCGCAAAGGCGAGAAAACTTTGCTTACCCCCGCGTTATTCGAATATTTGGAATTGGATTTAAAAAACAAATATGATTTTGTAGAAAGAATTTACGATAAATTCGGAGATCATACTTTAAGTATACACGCGTGCGGAAGGTTACTATTTGACGCCGCTTTAAAAAACGACAAGGTCGCGCTTGATATTTTATACAAGGTAGGAGTAAATTACGCGAACGGCATTAACGCCATGATAGAAGAACTTGAGTTTGATAAATCAAAAGAAGATATAAACATTGTTTTGGCAGGTTCTGTATTTGTTAAAGGCGATCACTCCATGAGCATAGATACATTAAAAGAAAAATTAAACAAAGAAAAACCTGATTGCAATTTAATATACACAGTATTAAAAGTGCCGCCTGTCGCGGGAGCCGCTTTTTGGGCGTTTAACAATTTGAACATAACTGACAAAAAAACTTATTACGAAAAAGTCTGTTCGCAGTTACAGAATTAATTTACAATTTTTTACCACGAAAAACACGAAAGTTGATGTACGTTATCGAAGTATATGTTCGTGTGGTTCGTGGTAGAATTTCTTTTTTCTTCTAACCTAGAATTACTTCTATCTTATGAAGCTTGCCGTCATTGTGCGGTTTGATTAAATCACCTGTGATTTCGCTTCCATCAACCGTGATTGATTTTACACCATGTTCAACGCCGTTTGGATTTTTTACAAGAATTTCATAAACAGCGCCGCGGAATATTCGTTTCGCGGTAAACTCTTTCCAGTCTTTCGCTATTTTTGGATTGATAGACAAGCCGTCGTAATCGGGTTGTATTCCCAAAACCCACTCTGTAAGGGATTGGTGCATTGTAGGCGCTGTTCCTGTAAGCCATGTGTGTCCGCCCTGTCCAAAACCAAAACCGCCACGTCCTCGAACATATTCGGGGTATACATACGGCTCGCTCTTGTAACGATCCTGATCGCTCGCTAGATTTTCAGGCAGACATTTTTCGTAATGTTTAACAGCGTCTGTTCCTCTATTTAATATGGAATAACTTTGTACAAGCCACGCGTTAAGGTGCATAAAAATCGAACCGTTTTCTTTCATCGCGGGCGGCTCTTTTTCGATGTTCCAAGACCTTACAGGAAGTTCTTCGCGTTCCGCTAACCCCGAATAAACAGGGAAACAAATCTGCGCGCCAAACTCGCTGTCTAAAAGTTCTTCAACTTTTTTAATAACGATTTTCGCGCGGTTTTCATCGGCGGTTTCACAGTTGATTCCAAAAGCTTGTGGTTCAAGGAATATTTTCGCTTCCGCGTTTTCGCTTCTGCCAAGATCTTTTTTGTTTGGAACTAATGAAAGGGCTCGAATGTAATAACCTTCTTTGTCGATCGCGTATTTTTCTAATGCGTCATATATTTTTTTAGCTCTTGTTATGTATTCGTCCGCGAGAGCGGCTTCTTTGTTTGCCGCTTTGAGCAGCTCCGCAGTGTCGATCATTACTTTGTAAAGCTGCTGAGCTACCATTACGCTTTCTACATCTTTACTCCATTCGCCGCCGACACGCAGTTCGTTAAGGTCGTCGTTCCAGTCGCAGTCTTTCATGTACGGTAAGTCTCTGTCGCTTCTGTCTGTCCAGACACGGTCAATTGCTTTTTGGATGTGTTCCAGGATTGTACCGTAGATTTCGCCCTGTTTTTCGTGTACTTCGGCGTACGCTGTTTTTTCGTCAAGGAACGCGAAATCACCCGTTTCTTTTATATATTTGATGATAGCCATCGGAAGCCAGATAGGGTCATCGCTTGCCTGTATATTTTTGTTTCCCGGCTGATCGATAAAAAAGTTATGGTACGAAACACCATTGGAAAACATTTGTGTAGAAATATGTTTAAGTGATTCTTTTACCTTCGCGGCAGAATACGGCAGGTTAAAATTTACATCCTGTAAAATGTCACGGAAACCCCATCCGTATTCATAACCTGTATGGAAGCGTGATTTCATTCTGTTAAGAATGTATACAACACGGCATTGATATTGCAGCCATTTAAACGCGCGGTTAATTTTTAGACTTGGAGTTGAAATCACATACTGGCTCATCATGTCTGTCCACCATTTTTTAACATCGTCGAGCATTTTTTGGCGGTTGCCGGTTTCTTTTACCATCTCTGTCATTTTTTTTAGAAATACTTTTTTGTTTAAATAGTAATCTTTTGTAGAGCTCGCGATTAACGCGACCGCGAACTCAATTTTTTCGCCGGCTTTTAATGTAATCTTGTTACGGAAAATGCCGCAGGTTCTGCGCAAATACGCCTGGTCTGTGTTTGAAAGCGGTTTTCCGTCGATTATTCGCGATGGGTCAGAAAGCGTTCTAAACCTGTCGCCTAAAAAGCGCTCTTCGTTAGTTTCGTATTCGGTGTTGGAAGTGTTAAGGGTAGAGAAAAAAACCGCGACATTTCCCAACATTCCGCTGATTTCATTTTTGTCATCGTCTACACTTGTTCCGTGGTTTCTTCGGAATACTATCGCGTTTAAATCCTTGTCCCAATTCGCTCCGCCGAAAAATCCGTCGTTATCTCCCGCGAGCAGGCGAACAAGCGCGTCTCCCATGTGAATGGGAACAAAGGGGTAAATATCCAGCTCTTTTGTTTCGCCGGTTGTGTTTTCCAAAACAATGTTTTGAATCCAGCCGTCAAATTCTTTTGGAACAAACATTGTCTGTTCGGTTTTTATTCCCATATACTTTGAATCAAATTTTATATAACCGAACCCTAGTGTGGTTTTAAATTCCTGCCCTTCTTTTTTAACAGGCTGCCATGTTGTTGTAAAATAATCGCGTGTTTTCGCGTCAACAATGTAACAGTAACGTCCTTTATTATCCGCGTCGTTTAAATGCAATTGAGTGTCTATAAAAGTATTTTCATGTGTGCCGCGAACATCAAATCCGCCGCCTGTGTAACTTACTCCCGAACAGAATGTCTGCGTACCGCTTTGGTCAGGTCTTATTAAATAGTGCAGCCAGGGTTCCGGTGTGCGGGGATTAAAAATCTCAAACTCGTCTTTTTCATTAAACTTTCCATATTCAGCCATAAAATACTCCTTTTATTTTCTTGAAAGTCCTTTTTTCTTTTTTTCCATTTTTTCTTCATATAAAACGCTGTCGGCGCATAACATCGCGGCGTCAAAACATTCCTTTGTCGCGGCTTCCAGGATAACGCAGCCGATGCTGCCTTCTATTTTATATTGATGTAGATTTTTTTCGTTATATTCATCCAGTTTTTGACGTATCCTGTTAACGACATTGTCTCTGCTTTCTTTTGATTTTACCGATGAAAATACTACAAATTCATCTCCACCCATTCTTCCGATAATATCTTCTTCGCGTAGAGCTTCTTTTATTATTTTCGCGAAAGTAGAAATCGCGATATCGCCTTCATTATGTCCGTATGTATCGTTAATATATTTTAAACCATCCATATCCATAAACAAAACTACCGACATTATTTCGTTATTTCTGTGTAGATGTGACATTCTGGAATAAACAAACTGGAAAAGTCCTCTTCTGTTTAAAAGCCCTGTAAGTTCGTCTGTTATGGATAATGTTTGGATTTTCGATATTAATTCTGCGCCTTTTACAGCCGTAGAAATATTAATTCTTAAAGATTCATAACCGTCTACAGGTATTCTGGAATCATAAGGAAGGAGTGTTACTCCAACTTCTTCGTCTTTAATAAATAAAGGCATAAAAAGAAAACTGCGTCTTTCGCGTTCAAAATCAAATTTACTGATTGTTGAATAATCCGAGAATAAAATCGGATTCCAGCGGTTATGCTGCATGTTGATCGTATTTTCCCTGTCAAAACCAATTAATGTATCAATTGTTCTGTCAGAGTTCTGGTCATCGTTTTTTATCGGGTTTTGATATAAACCAACCAATGCGGTATGAATTGAAAGTTCGGGAAGTGATAGGCTCATTTCCTTCGCCAATGAATCAATGTCGTATAACAAAATCAGATTGCTGCCAACCCTTCTTATAAGCAGGCGGATATTATTTACGGCAAATTCTTTTGCTTTTCCTTCTTTGGAGCGGATATCATGAACAAGTGAAGTGGCGAATGCCAATGTAGCGAGAATTGAATGCGCGTTTTTAACTTCGTTGTGGTGATGTTCTATACCGTTCGCGAATACAATCAACGCTTCGTGCCAGGGGCTAAAATCTTTTGAATGATAATTGTAATCTATTAAAATATCATTTAACAGGTATAAAAATTTATCTTTGGAAAAAGGGTTTTCTTTTATATTTTCCATAAGAGCTTGCGCCCACTCTTTACACAGCCGATGCGGAACAAAATCATTAAAAATTGACAGGAATTTTTGCTGTACAAATGTTAATAAAAGGTCTTGATTTACATTAGTTTTTTCGCTTATGGGATCCATGTCTGAAAATTTCTTTTCAAGACATCCGCAGGATTGGCGGGCAACAAATACAGGAGGTACATAGGTTACATCGTCTACCTGTTCTCCTTTAATTTTTTTTAAAAGAGTATCCGCGCTTACAAAACCAATTTCAAAAAAGTCCTGACGCGCCGTGCTTATCGAAGGAATAAAAGTCGCGGAAAATCTGTCATCATCAAAACCGGTTACCGCTACATCGGAAGGTACAATTATATTTTTATTTTTTAATTCGATTAAAACTCCCATCGCGGTTTCATCGTCACTGGCTACAATCGCGTCAAACGGAACCTTGCGTTTATCAAGCAATTCGATTACGGCATCCTGTCCGCTTTCAGGGCTGAAATACCCCGGCAAAACATATCTTTCATCAAAAGTTATTCCGTTAGCCGCGAGCGCTTTTTTATAACCTTCAAGGCGTTCTTCCGCTTCCTGATGTCCGTCAGGACCTTTAACAAACGCGATTTCCTTTTTACCGTGAAATTGAATTAAATGTTCAACTAAGCTGTATATACCGGTTATATTATCTACCAAAACAGACGGAACACCCGGAATGGAATGAGAGATCGAAACAACCGGAAGATGAGCGGGGATTTTCGCGGCGTACTTTTCCAGTTTTTTAATTCCAATATTCTGAGCGATAAAACCGGAAAGCATTATTACGCCGTTTAAAGATTTTGTGTTACTTATGGTTTCAAAACAAGTTTCGTAATGCATGACGAAATTGTAATTAGTCGTTTGATATGTTCCAAAAAACGCCGTCAGATGAATGTCATTCATTTCCGCGTATTTAACAATACCGTTCCAGACATCATACTGGCATGTATTGTCCAAAGTGGGAAAAACAACACCGAAGTGAAGGCGTTTTTTATTATCCATAAAAAATTAAAACCCGGTTAACCCATCAATACTTCTACACTTACGTTTGAACCATTCGCGAAGGATAGAGGAATAATATTTCCTTCGATTTCTTTGCCGTCAACTTTAATTGATTTAACGCCTTTTTGAACACCGTTAGGGTTAGAAAAATTAATGTTAAATGTAGTATTTCTGAATGTTCGCACAGCGGAGAATTTTTTCCATTCCGAAGTTACACATGGGTCAATTAAAAGACCGTTGTATCTTCTGCGAACACCAAAGATCCAGTCGATAAGTACATTCAAACGTGTAGGAGCGGTTCCTGTAAGCCATGTGTGTCCGGCTTTTCCGTGGTCGTTAGACGCCGGTCCTGAAACATATTCGGGGTATACAAAACGTTCCGCCGCGTACAGGTAAGGATCGTCTTTACTTGCGACCGCGGGAAGTGTTTTAATATAAATGTCGTGAGCTTCTTTGCCGTAACCGTGTATACAAAGCGAAGCGATATACCAGGATTCAAGGTGTCTGAACTCGCCGCCGTTTTCTTTTTTGCCAGGCGCGTTGCGTTTCCAGCCTTGAGTATCTATTGGAAGTTTTCCTTCTACTAATCTTCTATCGCTCTGACAAATCGCTATGCCGTATTTATCGTCGATATCTCTTTCGCAGACTTTTTTACAGGCGTCAAATCTTGCTTTGTCGGCAATACCGGAGAATCCTGCCCAAGCGATTGGTTCAAAGAAAGTTAATCCGTCGGTTTTACTGCTGCCTAAATCGACAGGAGCGCCCGCTCCTTCCATTTCTTCAAGAATGGAACTTATTTCCAATCCTGTATTTCCAAGACTCATACTCTTAAGAGTCGCTTTAAAATCTTTTGACGCGACAGCGCGAATATAATTTCCGTCTTTGTCGATACATTTTTTTTCTACTTCTTCTTTAACGGTTTTCGCTTTTGTTTCGTAATCAGCCGCCAGTTCTTTTTCAATTCCAAGCGTGTTAAAAAGATCGATCATGTCGTTTAACGCTTTGTAAAGCTGCTGCGCCGCCATTGTCGAAGTGCTTGTAAAGTTACCGGACAAGTCGTCGTTCCAGTCCGCCATAAGCATGTAGGGTAAACCGTTATCGCTTTGTTTCCAAACTTTCGCTATCGCGACTTTTAAATGATCTAGAATCGAGCCTTCTTTTGGCGGCAGTTCTTCTTTTTCATCACAATATGGAACAACTTCGTTTAAGAATTCGGTATCGCCGCTTTCTTTAATGTATTCGCAAACAGCGTAAACAAGCCATAGAGGATCGTCACAGCAGACGAAGTTTTTATTTCCTTTCGCTGAAACAAAGAAGTTATGATACACAAATCCGTCAGAAAACATTTGTCTTGCTGTAAATTTAATTAATTCTTTCGCGGGTTTTGGATCGTACGGTAAAAGAGCGAGAATATCCTGTAAAATATCGCGAAAGCCGTAACCGTATTCAAAACCAGAATGGAAACGGGATTTCATTCTATTAAGGAGAGCTACCATTTCACATTGATATTGCAGCCATTTGTATGAAGGATTTAAAACTTCGTCTATACCGTCAACATTAATCGACAATTTTCCAAGCTGCTTTTTCCAGTCGGCTTTAACTTCATCCAGCATTTTTTTCGCGTTATCTGGGTTTAAAGCTTCTTCCAGGAATTTTTTAATCGATTTTTTGCCGTCGCAATAATAATCTTCGGTTGATGGTGTCGCGCTTATTATTACAAGTTCTTTTGTTTCTCCCGCTTTTAATGTGAAAGAGTTTTTCAATGTTGAAAGAGAAGAGCAATTTTCGTGCGCGTCACGGTTTGGTAAATCCCAATCTTCCGCGAGAGCCGCCGGGTTTCCCATTGTATTGGAATGGTGACCTACAAATTCATCGTAGCGTGTTGCGAATTGATTATTAGCTAGGGATGAAGTGTGAACAAGAACTTTACCAAAAAGCCATTTTACCTTGCTGCCGTCACTGTCAAAATCACGTCCAAAGCCGTATCTCCACACAACAGCGTTAATTTCCTTGTCGATTATCGCGCCGCCCATCATAAGTGAATTAAAACCACTGAACTGAATGTCACGAGCGTCGCCTATATTAACGGGGTTTACATTAAACATTGTTACCTTGCGGTCTTTACTGTCGTTATTTTTTATTTTGATGATTTGAATCATCGCGTCATAACCGTTTGGAACAAAGTGAAGGGATTCAACATCAAA
>WQXE01000004.1 GCA_009784995.1 Treponema sp.
GGCTGCCAAAAACGCCATGTATAGTTTCCCATAACAAGTATCATTCCAAAACTTGCCATTGGAACCATCCAGTATACACCCATGATATATACAAAAGAAAAAACTAATTGGCTGATTGTTTCTGTAGAAAACCAGACAGTGTTTGATATATAAATTGCTTTCATCCAGACCTTGTTGCGTTCGTTTGTTAATTTATCCATTATGCCCAGGTTTTTTTCCTGTCTGTCAAACGCCTGGGTAACTTTTATGCCGTCAATGGATTCCTGGACATAAGCGTTTAAATTCGCTCCTTTGTTTGATACATCCTGCCAGGCTTTTCTTTGCGCCGGTTTTATAATCCATATAAATAACGCGAAAATCGGCAGTCCCAAAATTGTAACTGTCGCGAGCTGCGGGCTTACCTGGTACATAAAAAAGATTATAAAAATAATATTTAAAACTTCTATTATAAAGTTAATTATTCCGTTGGAAAGCGCGTCCGATACGCTGTTTACATAGGGAACTACTCTTACGAAAATCTTGCCGTGCGGGCGGCTGTCAAAAAAATTAAAAGATAATTTCTGCAAATGAGAAAATAGATCGTATCGTATATCGTGAATTATACTGGCGCCCGCTCTTGCCACAAGAATATTTCTGATCGCGCCTAACGCGATGCTTACGATAATTGACGCGGTAAGAAATAACGCCATTATTAAAAGGAGGCGGATATCTTTATTTGGAACAGCTTCGTCCAGCGCTCTTTTTATAAATAATGGTCCTACAAGTGAAGCCAAAGAAGCCAGAATACTAAATAAAAGCGAAAGTTTTAAAGGTCCTTGAGCTTTAATTAAATAACCAAGAACACGTTTTACGTTAAAAAGACTTACCTTTTCGTCAAGGTATTCGTCGACATCGTAACGGTTGCGTTCTTTCGCGTTTTTTTGCTGTTGTTTTTTTCGCCGGAACATTTAATTACCCTCCGGTGAATTTAATTCTGATTCGATACCGGCATTGTATTGCAGCTTCCATATCTTATGATAAAAACCGTTAGCCTTTATTAATTCATCGTGGGTTCCCCGTTCGATTATTTTTCCGTTATCCATGACAAGAATTAAATCCGCTCCCCTAAAAGAAGAAATTCTCTGCGCGATAATAATTTTTGTACACGGGAAATCAAGGTTTTTAAGCTGCTGCTGGATATAATGTTCTGTTTCACTGTCTACAGCGGATGTTGTATCATCCAAAACAAGAATTGCCGGTTTCATCGCAAGAGCGCGTGCAAGCGCGATCCTTTGCCTCTGTCCGCCGGATATTCCAACTCCGCGTTCTCCTACAAGTGTTTCGTAACCTTCGTTCATTCCCTGTATAAAATTATCCGCGTCGGCTTGAATCGCGCGCTTTTGGATGTTTTCATCGTCCATATCAGGATTTCCGTAAGAAATATTGCCCTTAACGGAATCAGAAAATAAAAATACATCCTGCATGGCAAGCCCGATATTCCGTCTTAACGAAGATAATGTATATCGTCTTATATCTTCGCCGTCCAGGAGAACCGCGCCGTAATCGGATTCATAAAATCGGGTTAGGATATTTATAAGCGATGTTTTCCCGGAGCCTGTACTCCCCAATATTCCAATTGTAGAGCCGGCTTCCGCTGTAAAATTAATATCTTCAAGTATAGTAGTTCCATTTATTGAAAGTTTTATATCTCTAAATTCCAGTTTTCCGGCAGGCTTTTGTGTTAGTTCAACCGCTCCGCAGATATCACTGATTCCTTTTGGAACTTCTGTTACTTCCCGGATCATTTTTCCCGCGGTAGAAAATCGCTCAAGGTCCGCCAAAAGAGGTCCTAACATCCACATTGGCATGGATAACGCCCATGTTAACGAAGAAAACGCCATATATTGCCCCGGTGTTATCCAGTCTTTTATTAAAAAGACACCACCTACGGCAAGCATTATTACCATAAGGGATTGGCTCGCGATTTCCAATAGAGGTTGATATTTCGCGACTATCAATGCGTTTTCGCAGCTTGTATCGCGGTAGTCGGCATTATGTTTTTCTATTTTTTCTTTTTCATGTTCTTCGCGCGCGAACGCTTTTACAACTCGGTTACCTTCGATGTTTTCTGTAACGGCGGTTCCAAGATCTGTTAATTTTTGGCGCAGTAGTCGAAAGCGAGGGCGTATTTTAATAATAAATCTTCTGCTAATAATCAGTATAAAAGGTGTTACAGCTACAAGGCAAAGAGCGAGCTGCCAGTTAATGTACATATAAAAAATAAATGTTGATATAAAAAGCACAATCGCGTCAACAATATTGTATGAAATCCATGCCGCTGAATGGCGAACCATTTCAAGGTCTTGAGTTAAACGTGTCATCAGGTTACCTGTAGGGAAGCGGCTTAAGAATTTAAAATCCTGCCATTGAACAGTTTTATACATATCACGGCGGATGTCGGTCATAACATCCGTACTGGATATTTCCATCATTATAACCATTAGATAACGCAAACCAAGACGTGTTAGCTGCACTATCATCATTGTAATTAAAATGGGAATTAACGGGTCAGTATTTCCCAGTGTAATAACTTCGTCAATTATTCTTTGCCCAAGCATGGGGTTTATTACGCGAATACCTGCTGTAATACATGTTAGGATTAAGCCGCCTAAAAAGACAACCCTTTTCCCTTTCATGTAATTCCAAAGCCAAACTATTTGATCCATAACGCGGAATTAAAATCCTTTTATCTTTTTTCCAAACAGCATATTCTGATAACAGCGCAGACAGCCCGGAAACATTCCGCCTTCGCTTTCGTTAATTGTTTTCCTGAACAAATTCGCGCGATCTCCGTTAACAATTTCTTTAATGGATTGATCTTTAATATTGCCGATTATGTAATCTGTATAATCCGCGCAAAAATGCACATCGCCGTTATAATTTACATTAACCTGACACCAGGGTACTACACAATGATCGCGGACAGGGGTTTCAAGTTCGGCGTAATATGTGTGGGTTCTTTCCGGATTCAAAGTTGGAACTGTTAGAATCGGATGGCCAAAGTTTTTATTTTGAATGTTTTGTAAAATGCCATGCAGTTTTTGTCCGTCGATTCCGGTATTATATCCTGTGTTATACGCTTCAAGACAGTTAATATCGGTGTTTAATTTTTCCTTCATAAAACGTTTTTGTGTTGATACGATATTATCGTTTGTATATGTTCCCATATTGTAAATATGAAGATCGATATTATACTCTTTACTTGCTTCAGCAAGGTTTTCCAGGTCTAAATAATTTTTATTTGAAACAACCGTTACCAAACTTAACAATGGATATTTTGATTTTTGTTTTTCTTTTTCCGCGTTAATCGCTTTTATGCCGTTTATTACTTTGTCATATACGCCTTTGCCGCGAAGTTCGTCATTTACATCTTTAAACGCGTCCAAAGAAATAAATAAAGCCGCCCATTTGTCGCGGACAATTTGCTCGGCGTGTTTTTCCAAAAATGTGCCGTTTGTATTAACGCTTACTACAAGACCTTTTTTTATCATATACCTGCAAAGAGAGAAAAGGTCAGGATATAAAAAAGGTTCTCCTCCCCAAATGTAAGTTGTCAATTTTAACGGAGCGATTTCGTCAACAAAACTTTTCCAGGTTTCAAGCGGCATAATCTTTTTATTTTCTTCCGCGGCGCAGTCATTCATAATTCCTTTTTCGCCGTATTGTCCGCAAGTAACACAGCGCAAGTTACAAGCGCCTGTTAGTTTAAAATATACTAAAGCGAGATTTTTATAATGATTATAACCATAGTTCCGCTTTGGAAAAATATGAGTTTTACCGATTTTATACAAAGAACGCGCGGCTTTAAATGCGATACTAGCGTTTTTCTTAAATAAAGCCGGTACTACAGAGCTATTCCCTCTCACGCCTGTCCTGCCGACCCCAATACATTTAAATTTTTATGCGCGTATATTTTTTTAAGCTCATCTCTCGCGGGTCCTAAATATTTGCGAGGATCGAATTCATCCGGTGTAAGCGCGAATACTTTTCTGATAATCGCGGTCATCGCGAGCCGTCCGTCAGAATCAATATTAATTTTACAAACAGCGCTTTTTGCCGCTTTTCTAAGCTGTTCTTCGGGGATACCGACTGAATCGCTTAATTTACCGCCGAATTTTTCTATCATTTCTACATATTCAACAGGTACCGACGATGAACCGTGTAATACGATTGGGAAGCCCGGTATTTGTTTTTCGATTTCTTCAAGAATGTCAAAGCGAAGGGGAGGGGGGATTAAAATGCCATTCGCGTCTTTTGTGCATTGTTCCGGTTTAAACTTGGCTCTGCCGTGGCTTGTGCCGATGGAAATCGCGAGTGAATCAACCTTTGTTTTATTTACAAAATCGACAACTTCGGACGGCTCTGTATAATGGCTGTGTTCGGAAGAAACATCATCTTCAACACCGGCTAAAATCCCAAGTTCACCTTCTACGGTAACGTAATCTTTTTGTGAATGAGCGAATTCGCAGACTTTTTTTGTAAGAGCGACATTTTCGTCATAGCTGAAGTGAGACCCGTCGATCATTACCGATGAAAAACCTGTTTCTATACATTCTTTGCAAATTTCAAAAGTATCGCCGTGGTCGAGGTGTAAAACAATGGGAATATCGTGACCCAGCTCGTGAGCGTATTCTACAGCGCCGCGAGCCATATTACGCAGGATATTCTGATTGGCGTATTTGCGCGCTCCCGCCGAAACCTGTAAAATTACAGGGGATTTGGTTTCTACACAAGCTTGTATAATCGCCTGCATTTGTTCCATGTTATTAAAATTGTATGCCGGTATAGCGTATCCGCCGGAAATGGCTTTTTTAAACAGGTCTTTAGTGTTTACAAGACCTAATTCTTTATAACTAGTCATATTAATTTACTCCTTAGGTGGTTTTTTTAAATATTATAGGTATTCTATGTCTTTGGTCAATGGCAAAACTTATCAATATAATGTAATATATGAATTGTATATATGAAAATTTTTAATATAAAAATCAATCTTAGATTATTATTGATAGCGGCAGCGGCGGTTTTTTTAGCCGTTTTAATCCCAATTTTAGTATTTAACTTGCGATCTCCGGTACTTATTGTCATTGAAAATTCATTTGTATTGTTTTATGGCGAAAAAAGGCTGGAAAAAGATATTTCCGGTTCATCACGCGCCTTGTTTCGTTCTGTAAAGGTTGTCAATGTATCAAATGAGGCAAGTGACGATATTATCCCTTATATCATTTCGGAAGTGTCCAAACGTCCATATTGTGTTATTTTTCCATCGCGTTTTTCAGGCGCCGCCTCTTTTTACAATGTGTTAAATCCCTCTGTTAGAATAGTCATTTTAGAAGGCAGGAATTCAACCGGAAGCGGTAATTCTGACTTTTTTACTTATAAAACTGACATTGATACCGATTTTTACAGGGCGGGACTGGCAGCCGCGGCTTTTGATAATAATAAAAAGGAAAAAATCATAGTTTTTATTCACCCTCATAACCAACAGGCGATAAATGCCTTTTTACGCGGTATCAATGAACAAATTAACCCGCCGCAAGTCCTGTTTTTTTCGTCTTTTTTGGAATTTTCTGAAAACTTTCCCGAAAAAACAGGTATTTCTTGTGTGGTTTTGTGTGGAGCCGGTTCAGAATTCTTTGATGAAAAAATCGGTGTTCCGGTAATTTTATTTTCATGGACGGATCCATCTTTAGTACCCTTGGATGTAGTTATGATATTTGACGATTCACCGCTGGCTCAGGTTAACCGGGTTATGGCGATGGTTTCCTCTTCAAAGGATAATGGAGTAATAAGTTCGAATCTGTCCATTTTTAACAGGATTAACATTAACAGGCAGATATTGCGTAAAATTAAAAAAATATAGTAATATATAGAAATTAATCCTTATTTATTGACAAAGATGCTTTTATCAAATATAATAGGAATAAGGCTTTATAAAGGAGTTCAGGATGAAACAATTTAGTTTCAAAATAATTTGCCTGATTATTTGGGCATGTATAACGGTTTTTTCAGGATTTGCTGATGAGCGAACCGTCAGTTATGAGACAAGAATTCTGGAAACTTTTAACGGAGATGATGACTCTCCGTATAGATGGTTAACACAGGCTAGCAGATTCGCTTCATCGGTTAGAAACGCTAATGGCGAAGCTGTCCAGGATAGTAACGGGAATCCTCAGCGATACCCGCTAACTACTTATGTAGATGCCTGGCCAATGGCGGCATTTGGAAACAATAGGGGTGGTGATCCTCTAAGAAGCTTTGGTATTCGCGGACAATTTGACCGCAGGGGATACAACTGGATCGATATATATCCTGTTTTAGCTAATGATTCTGAAAACAAACCATTTGAGATACCTATACCCGGCAGAGTTGTAAATATGGATATGTGGGTTTGGGGAGCGAACCTAAGATATTACATCGAAATTTATGTACGGGATTACAGGGGTGTTGTTCATTCCGTAAGACTTGGAGATATTTCATACCCTGGCTGGAGAAATCTACGCGTAAATATTCCTACCAATATCGTACAATCAAGACGCACTTTACCCGCTTATGCCGGTTTGACGTTTGTCAAGTTCAGAGTATGGACTCAGCCTGTTGAAAGAGTTGATAATTTCTATATTTATTTTAAACAGTTAAAGATTCTGACAGATATGTTTGAAAGTCTTTTTGACGGCAATGACCTGGCTGATCCTGATTATGTTGACAGCCTCTGGTCTAATTAAGGAGTATTGTAATGAAGAAGTTTTTAATTGTTGTTTTAATCCTTTTTATCTGCGGATTTGTATACGCTCAGGATAGAGAAATTGGATCACCTGACCCGGAAAGGCTTGGAATAGATTCAGCTCAGCAAATGATAAGGGAAGTATCTGTAGATAAGTTTGAACATGACGGTTTTTGGAGATCTTCAATGTCCACTGATGAAGGGTATACAACCGCGAGGTTGTTCCCGGGTTCTCCGGCCGGAAAAACACCTGTTCCTGATGAAGAAGGTATGAATATTCCTGACATTAATGTACTGGGTGTAAGAGTTGACTTCCTTCGCAGAGGTTATAATACATTTACAGTATACCCAACACGCCCTATTCCAATTGAAGGAATTACCAAAACTGTTTCAGTTTGGGTTGCGGGCCGTAATTTTAACCACGATCTTTATTTATTAATTCAGGATTTCTTTGGCAGAAATTATGAATTCTATATGGGAAAATTGAATTTCATGGGTTGGCAGAAATTGACTGTAGCTATTCCACCCGCTCCGGATGACGGATTAAGCGGCGTTGTTCAACGCAGTTATCATTATAGTAACAACTTTGGTATTAAAATTATGGGTTTCAGAATTAAATGTGATCCGTTAGAATCCAGAGGCAGTTATTATATCTATTTTGACGATCTTCGCGCTGAAACAGACCTTTTCTCTGAACATCATCGTGATCCGGACGACATGGTCGACGGCTGGTAAAATAATTAATCTGACCTGACCGCGAAAGTGGTCAGGTTATTTTTTTATGGTATTAAACGGAAAAGGCGCCGCCCCCGGAGCAGCGGTTGGCGGTATATTTATTTATAATGAAAAGTTTCACATTCCATCGGAAGCTGTTGTTCCATCCGGAGAAGAGCAGGTTCATCTTGATCGGTATAAATTAATAAAAAATCAAGTTTTAAATGAACTGGACGAAATCAAACTTTCCGTACAAAAAATCGATCCCGGCAAAGCGTCAATATTTGAAGCGCATAAAGAAATCGCTGATGATATCATCATAAACGAAGAAATCCCCGCGAAAATTTTAAAAGAAAAGTGGGCGGGGGATTGGGCTATTTATCAAGTTTATGAAACTGTAATGTCTGTATTGCGAAAAACAAACGATCCTTTAATCGCGGAACGAGCTGTTGATTTTGATGATGTTCGCGCGCGTTTATTAAGGTTATGGTATTTGAAATCAGATACAAATAATGACAATTCAATTTCTGATGATTCAAAAAAACAAAATCTTTCCAATTTAAAAGAACCTGTAATAATCGCCGCTGTAGATCTAAAACCTTCTGATACCGCGTGTTTGGATAGAGAAAAAGTTTTGGCGATTTTAACCGAACAGGGCGGGCTTACATCTCACACGGCGATTATAGCGAAAAGTTATGGAATCCCCGCGATTTTAGGTATAAAAGGTCTTTTGGAAAATGTTAAACAAGGTCAGCTTGCCGCGGTTGACGCGCAGAAAGGAACAGTTTACCTTGATCCAAAAGATGATGTAATAGAAGAACTGATAAAAAAAAGTGATACTTTCCGCAATGATAAAATGAACGCTGAACATTTTAAATTAAACGAAGGGTGTACATTATGCGGAGAAAAGATTGAAATTGGCTTAAATGTTTCGAATAACAACGATGAGGAAATAAACGCGCAAGAGTTTACCGACTTCGCGGGACTTTTCAGGACAGAGTTTTTATTTATGGGGCGTAATAAACTGCCGGCAGAAGAAGAACAGTTTAATTCATACAAAAAAGTTTTAGAATGTTTTGGAAAAAAACCTGTTGTTATTCGCTTGTTGGACATTGGCGGAGACAAACAACTAGCCAGTTTGGAACAAAAAAAAGAAGACAATCCATTTTTGGGAAACCGCGGATTAAGGTTTTGTTTTAGTAACCCGGATATATTTAAAACACAAATACGAGCGTGCCTGCGAGCTTCTGTTTACGGAAACCTTTGGTTAATGCTGCCAATGGTTGGCTCCCTTGATGATATTAAAAAAGCTAAAGAAATAATAAAAGATGTAAAAAATACACTTTTAAATGAAGGTGAAAAAATCGGTGAATATAAATTTGGTATAATGATAGAAATACCAAGTATCGCGCTTATTATCGATAAAATTATAGAAGAAATTGATTTTGCCAGCATTGGTTCCAACGATTTATGCCAGTACTTATGCGCCGCGGATCGCATGAATAGCTCGGTAGAAAATTATTATCAGCAGTATCATCCCGCTATGTTCAGGATTATTAAAGATGCAGTAAATGTTTTTATAAAGGAAGGAAAATCAGTTTCGATATGCGGCGAATTGGGAAGTGACCCGGCAGCTATACCAGTTTTAATTGGACTTGGAATGCGCAAACTTAGCATGGGAGCAGCCTCTGTCGCTTCTGTAAAAAGAACAATCGCGGGTCTTACTGTGGAAAAAGCGCTAAAAACGGCTGAAAATGTATTAGCTTTATCAACAGCGGGAGAAATAGAGGAATATCTTCATGAAAGGCAGTAAAAATTTTAGCGATATATTTATTAAATTTCTAAATAAAAGACAGCAAGAGATAAACCAGCAATTAAAAGAATCCGAAAAAAAATTTAAACTACAGCAGGAAGAAAAAAAGCAATTTATAGAAAACGCGGAAAAAGAATTTTTTAACAAAATGGATAAAAAGAAAAAACACCTGGATGAAACCGGTGAAAAAATATTATCGCGAATCGAAGAAAATAGAATTAAAATAGAAGTTAAAGACGAAAATAATAATTATAAACAAATTAAAATCAGCGGACTTGAAGATATCTTGTCCGGCGTTGATGTATCTTTAAACCCAAAAGCGAAAAATGTTAAAAATAATTTAATTAAATTGGAAACTTTAATACAGGAAGCCGGTTTTACTGTAGTAGAACGTACCGGTAATACAATAAAGATTGATGTAAAATAAGATTGGTTTAATAATTTATTTAACCAGTTCATAATCATTTAACGCTTCATCTATAAGCGGCTGTAGTTCAAGTTTTTCGTACAATTCGTTGGCTTCGTTTACATTGCCTCGCAGAACAGGGTGGGGTGGGCTGAAAAGTGTGCAGCAGTCTACGTGCGGCTGAATCGAGGTTTCGAATGTGCCTATTTTTTTTGCTTTTAAAATAATGTCTTCTTTACTAAAACCTATTAACGGGCGAAGGACAGGAAGTTTTATCCTGTTTTCTGTGCATGTTAAGTTTTCTATTGTTTGGCTCGCGACCTGCGAAAGACTTTCGCCTGTTATAAGACATTTACATTTAAGTTTAATTGCCGCCTTTTCCGCCGCTTCCATCATTGCCATTCTTAAAAGTACTGTTGTCCATATTAGTGGAGCTCTCTCTTTTATCCGCATTTGTACTTTTGTAAAATTTAAAATATATGTGTGAATTCCCATGCAGTATGATCCTGTAATGTTCGCGAGCTGTATTACTTTTTGTTTCGCTTCCAGTGATGTATACGGATATGAATGAAAATGAATAGCCTCGATAATCATTCCGCGCGCTGCCATTAAAAATCCCGCGACAGGAGAATCTATACCGCCGGATAATAATAACATTCCCCTGCCCGCGCATCCTACAGGAAGACCTCCGAAACATTTTACGCCGCCTGAATATATAAAAGCCTTCTCGCGGATTTCGATTTTTATAATGTCACCCGGGTTGTGAATATCTACAGTAAGGCCGCTTACGGCTTCGGATACAGCGTCTCCCGCCATGCAGCACAATTCGTAAGAGGAGTGAGCGAAACTTTTGTCGGTTCTTCGAGCGTCTATTTTAAAAGTTTTTATTCCGTTTGCGAAAAGTTTTTTTCCTTCTTCGATACAGGCTGTAAGAACCGCGTTTATATTTTTTTCGCAAACAACAGTTTTTGCCCAGCCGGAAATTCCGATTATTCGCGAAAGAATATTTTCTATATCAGCGGATTTTTCCAAAGGAGCGTGAACATAATAGCGTCCGGAAGTGAATTTTATTTTAATTTTATTTTCGTTATCGATATTAAGTATGGATAACATTTTTTGAATATTGCTTTTTAATATGCCTTCAAAACTTTTTCTGTTTTCGCCTTTTAAAGTTAATTCAGATGGTTTTAAAAGCCATGTCGAAAAACCGGTGTTACTTAAAGAAATTTTAATACCTCCGAAATTCCAAAAAGAAGATGATCGATATCTTCATCGGTTGTAGAATGTCCCTGCGAGATTCGAATACCTTCGATTCTTAATTTTTCTTCGATGCCAATAGCGGTAAGTACAGGACGTTCAGGTGACGATGATGAACACGCGGAACCTGTAGAAACCGCGATGCCAAGATCATCTAAAGCGCGCGCCATAACTTCGCCGGGTATATCTTTAAAGGCAGCCTGTAAAATATACGGAGAAAATATGTCGTCGTTCGCGATACGTTCTTTGGGAATAATTGTACAGCGATCAATAGCTGTTAGTGATGTAATCAATTTATTCCATCTAACCGCGGCTTGTTTTTTGCTTTTTATTACTTGTTCATTACAACATGATTTTTCCAGACAATTCGCGAGAGCGACAGCGCCGTGAGTATTTTCTGTTCCGCCTCTGATTTTATTTTCCTGGCCGCCTCCTGTATAAAAAACTTCCAATGGTTTTCTAAGATACAAAAGACCAATCCCGCATGGACCGGAAACCTTATGAGCGCTTATCGAAGCGGAATCAATTTCCCAATTAATTAAATTAACAGGAATTTTTCCAATTGATTGTACAAGATCGCAGTGGAAATGAATTGGAGCGCCTTTTTGTCCGCAAAGTACATCTTTTATCGAAGGAATATCAGTAACCGCTCCTGTTTCATTGTTAACCGACATTATAGCCGCGAAGCGGACATCATCATATTGATTTAACGTCTTTAAAAGAGTGTCAGTAGTTACCCTGCCTGTAGAGTCTACATTGATAGTTCCAACAGGTTTACCCATTTTTTCAAGGGTTTCCATTCCTTCTCTAATCGAAGCGTGTTCGGTTAAAGAGGATATAATTCTTCCCATACCTGGACGTCTTAAGTTGGAAAAAAGAGCTATACTGTTGGATTCTGTTCCGCCGGATGTAAAATATAGGGTGGCGGGCGGTACATTTAATACAGCCGCGCATCTGAGCCTCGCGTCTTCCAAAGCGGCTTTTGCCATTTTTCCTTCGTAATGCTGAGAAGAAGGGTTCCCATAAGGTACAAGGGTATTACTTTCGTAATATGGCGCTGAGGCTGCCCAATCAAAGTATGTCCGTTTTTCTTTATTTTTATTTTCCATAATATAAGTTTTTTGAATTACCCTACTGTAAAAATATAGAAAAATTATGTAATATTCAATGGGAGATATAATGTATCTGCATTATAGACAAACAAACAGAGGTTAAAAACATGACAGTAATAAAATTTGGCGGTACATCAGTTGGAAGCCAAAAAGGTATCGAAAGTATAATCAGCGTTTTAAAAGAGGCTGTAAATGTCCCTGTGGTGGTAGTTTCCGCGTTTAACGGAGTGACTGACACCCTTGTTGAGATAGCCAATAAGACATTAAAAGGTGAATCGTACAAAAACGAGGTAGAAAAGCTAAATAAACGGCATGTTGATTGCGCGTCGATCTTCTTAAAAAACGCTGATAAAAAAAACGCGGTTAAGGAAATCGATAATAATATAAAATTATTATTACAGGTTTTAGACGGAATTTCTCTTTTAAACGAATTGTCGCCAAGAAGTCTCGATCTTATAATGAGTTTTGGCGAAAGACTTTCGGCGGCTCTTTTAACTTTCATTTTCAAAGCGAATAATATTAAAGCCGAATTTCTTGACGCGCGCAGATTGATAAAAACAGATTCAAATTTTGGCAAAGCTGAAATAATCAGAAAAGAAACTGACGAAAATATACGCTCTTTTTTTAAAACCAATAAAATCATGCAGGTCGCGACAGGTTTTATCGGCTCTACAATAGACAATAATTCTGCCTCAAATGAAAAAAAAGAAGCTTTCGCGTTTACAGGTCTTTGTACAACATTGGGTAGGGGTGGTTCCGATTTAACAGCGGCTGTTTTTGCCGCGGCGTTAGGAGCTAAAAAACTTGAAATATGGAGTGATATTGACGGAATTCTTACCGCCGATCCTTTACATGTAAAAAACGCGTTCCGCATAGATGAAATATCGTATAACGAAGCGATGGAGATTTCTCATTTTGGAGCGAAAGTATTGTTTCCTCCGTCAATAAAACCGGCATTGGAAAAAGGAATACCAATTTTGATAAAAAATATTTTTAATACTCAGGGAAGCGGCACTAAAATTACAGCTGCCGCGGCTCCCGGCAAATATCAAATTCGCGGGATTAGTTCGATAAGCGCCGCCGCTTTGGTAAGGGTGCAGGGCTCTGGTATGGTAGGAGTTGCCGGTTTTTCCGCCCGAGTTTTCGGCGCTTTGGCAAAAAAGAATATCAGTGTAATGCTGATAACGCAAAGCTCAAGTGAATATTCAATCTGCTTCGCGATACTTCCGCAGGATACACAGCAAGCTGATATTACTTTAAAAGAAGAATTCGCCGGCGAAATAAAAAACGGTTCAATTGATAAACCGGTTATCGAAAATAATCTTTCTATAATCGCTGTTGTTGGCTCCGCGATGAAAAGCGCTTCAGGAATTTCAGGAAAAGTTTTTCACGCTCTTGGCAGAAACGGAATTAATATTGTCGCGATCGCGCAAGGGTCGTCAGAGACAAATATTTCGGCTGTTATCCGCGCGCAGGATGAAGGTAAGGCGCTTAACGCGATTCATGACGCGTTCTTTTTTGAACATCAGCGTTCTGTAAACTTATTTTTAATCGGCACAGGTCTTATCGGCGGAACTTTACTGGATCAAATCGCGGAAACACGCGAAAAACTAGCGGACAATATGATCAAGGTTAATTTGATAGGAGCCGCCAATTACGACAAAATGGTTTTTTACAATGGACAAGGTTCGCATGATAGTCTTGATCCTTTAAAAATAAAAAAAATGTTAACAACAGTTGGTAAAGTTGACGGCACAGAAGTAATAGAACCAAACCAGAAAGGCGCGTTAGCTTTTATCGAAAAAATGGCTTCGTTTAATCTTCCCAATTCATGTTTTTGCGATTGTACCGCGAGCGAAGATATAGCGAACCTTTATGAAAAAGTATTGCATTATTCGATACCGATTGTTACGCCGAATAAAAAAGCTAACTCAGGTTCACTTGATTACTATAAAAAACTTACATCATATTCAAGATCAAGAGGAATACCGTATCTTTATGAATGTACAGTTGGAGCAGGCTTACCAGTCATTTCTACATTACGCGATCTTTTTCTTTCCGGTGATAAGGTAACAAGAATCGAAGCAGTATTGTCCGGAACATTAAGTTTTATTTTTAATAATTTTGACGGTTCCATTCCATTTTCCGCTCTTGTAAAAGAAGCGAAAGTTAAAGGTTATACAGAGCCGGATCCCCGTGACGATTTAAACGCTATGGACGCGGCGCGTAAGGTATTAATTCTTGCAAGGGAATGCGGTCTTTCTATTGAATTTAAAAATGTTACGATAGAACCTATTTTACCAAAGGCTTGTTTTAACGCGAAAGATATCGACGGCTTTTTTACAGAGCTGCAAAAGACAGACGCGGATTACGAAAAAAAACGTTCCGCGGCAGCCAAAGACGGCAAGCAGCTGCGTTACATCGCGGTAATAGAGGAAGGAAAAGCGAAACTTTCTTTACGCGCCGAAGGAGAGGGAAGTCCTTTCCGCTCGTTAGTGGATAGCGATAATATTGTAGTTATTACCACCAACCGTTATTCAAAACTCCCGATGGTAATAAAAGGTCCCGGAGCTGGCGCGCAAGTTACCGCTGGAGGAATTTTCGCGGATATTTTACGCACCGCGAGGACGTTAGTGTAAGGAGTTAATTTTATGGCTATAGCGGAAAAGATAAAAGATGCCTTAGCATCATCTTCGATGATTCGTAAAATGTTCGAAGAAGGATTAAAATTAAAAAAAGAACATGGCGCCGATAAAGTTTTTGATTTTTCGCTTGGTAACCCCGATGTTGATCCGCCTAAAGCCTTTCACGATTTATTTGTAAAGTTCGCGCAAGAAGACGAAAAAGGCTCACATGGTTATATGCCGAACGCTGGATTTCCCCATGTAAGAGAAGCTTTGTCAAAAAAAGTTTGTAAAGAACAGAATGTAAATATCGACGGCTCTTTTATAATAATGGCTTCAGGAGCTGCGGGCGGGCTTAACGCTGTGTTTAAAACAATTTGTAATCCCGGTGATGAAGTTATCGTAACACGACCTTTTTTTATGGAATACCGCCCATATACAAATAATCATGGCGCGAAATTAATCGAAGTAGACTCTCTTGATAATTTTGACCTTGATATAAACGCTATCGCTAAAAGTTTAAATGAAAAAACAGCGGCTATTATTATTAATTCACCTAACAATCCTACGGGAAAAATTTATTCGGCGCAGACTCTGTCTTCTTTAGCCGATGTATTTAAAGAACATGGCAAAAAAACAGGAAAGCTGCCGTATCTGGTTTCTGACGAACCATACCGGGAAATCGCGTACACAAGCGAAGTTCCGCCGATTTTAAGCTGTTACAGTGAATCAATTGTTATAAGCTCTTATTCTAAAAGCCTTTCACTTCCGGGAGAGCGTATTGGTTTTATCGCTGTAAGCCCTGATATTTCCGACAAAGAAAATCTTATAAACGGCATTATATACGCGACAAGGATACTTGGTTTTGTAAACGCTCCCGCTCTTATGCAAAGGTTAGTTGGTTCACTTACAGACGCGAAGGTAGATGTTTCGATTTACGCGCGCAGAAGAGACGCATTTATGAAAGTGCTGGATGAAGCAGGTATTGAATACGCGATACCTGAAGGCGCGTTTTATTTATTTTGCAAAGTTCCGCAAAGTAAAGGAAACGAACAAAAAACAGGCGGCGATTTGGAATTTGTTGAACACTTAAAAAAATACTTAATACTTGGAGTGCCGGGAACAGGTTTTGGAAAACCCGGCTGGCTTCGATTCGCGTATTGTACCGATGAAAAAATTATCAGTAATTCAGGTGAAGCGTTTAAAAAAGCGATGGAAAGCTGGTAGGGGAGTATTTAATGGCTTTTCAAAGTTTTAGTGTTGTAACAATTCTTGTTGTTTTAATAATTCTTGGCGCGATTGCTTTTGCGATTATTTTTATCTTTGTAAGTATCATTAAATATTTTTTAAGAAAAGAACACGAAAAGGAACTAACGCGAATTATCGAAAGAATTGATTCGCAAAAAGAACTATTTTTAAAAGACGATGAATATTTACAAAGTATTCTAAAACCAAAAGGAATGAAACTCGTAAATGAAAATAACGAAATTATTATTTACTATAAAAAGTGGAAGTATAATACTAACAGCGGCAGATATTACTAAATCTTAGGATTTTCTACTTCAACTTTATCCGCGTCTTTATATGGCGCGAGGCTTGCGATCATTTTTACTGTAGAAGATGACTTGTTAATAACATAATGTATTTCGCCGGGCTCTATGTGAATAAGCTGCCCCGCGGATACTTCGCAAGGTTTTCCGTCTACAACTATTGTTATTGTTCCTTCGAGCACGTAAAAATTTTCTTCCATTACCTCATGGTAATGAGCCTGAAAATCCTGCCCCTGTTTGAACTGCACTAAAGCGAAATTCATTCGAGGACCCTGCATTAAATATTTTGGACCCCAATCGCCAAACCGGTATTCTTTGTCTTTTTCGTCTACTATGTACATATTTTCCTCCTATAAACCTGGCGCGCGCCACATATAATTTGTTAAACCGTCATCACTTAATTTTAACATAGATTGATACACCGATCTTAAATTTTGATATGCCGCGTCATAAACTTCGCGGGTTTTTATATCCGGTAAAAATGTTTTTTCGATTTTTACAAGTGAACGCGCTGTTTCTTTAATATTCGGATATAAACCGATGCCTTTTCCCGCCATTATAGCGGCGCCAAGGGCTGTAGCTTCTTTTACAACAGGAATAGCAACAGGTACTCCAAGAACATCCGCGAGTATCTGAGACCATAAATCGCTTTTTGAAGCTCCCGCGGCGAATACAATTTTTTCCGGTTTTTTTCCTGTCGCTTCTTCTACTAAACGCATATGACCGAGTGTTACAAGGCAGGCGTTTTCCATAATCGCGCGGTAAAAGGCTGCTTTATTATGTTTTTGCGGATCAAGAGAAAAATTAATAAACGCGGGAGCGGCGTGTTTCCAGTTTATGTAATTCATAACATCGGAAAAAGTGCAGATAATACCGTGGCTGCCTGGCGGAACATCCCGCGCCGCTTCTTCAAGTAATGTGTATGGATCAATATTTTTTTCGGCGGCAATACGTTTTTCTTCGGTACAGAATGTATCCCTGAACCATCGCATAACAAGCCCGGGATTAAACGCGATTGCTTCATATTGCCACATGTTTTCGACCGCGTGACAGTTAACACGCACATCACATTTCGGCGAGCACGTTGGCGAACTTGTGTTAAATTCATACTGCCAAAAGCTGCCTCCAAAAACAACTGCTTGTCCTTCTTCGACAACGCCGACTCCGATTGTTCCTAACTGGCAATCTCCGCCGCCTGTAACAAGTGGTGTTCCTTTTGTTAAGCTGCTTTCTGCGGCTCCCTTATCAGAAACTTGCGCTATAACAGTACCACATTCTTTTACATCGGGAAAAATATCATCGCGAATACCGCATCGGCGCGCGATATCAATATCCCATGTTCGTTTTTCCAAGTCAAAAAGCCCCGTGGTTGATCCGTTGCTGGGTTCTACCATAAGGATACCGGGTGAAGTTTCCTCCGCGGAAAGTTTGAAAATAATCCAGTCGTTTATCATGCCGACACGATAAGTTTTTTTGTAAATATCCGGCAATTTATTTTTTACCCACAAAAGCCGAGGCAGCGCGCCGAGCGCGAATGTTTGTCCGGATTTTAAATAAAGTTCTTTTTCCAGATTTGGATCGATTTGTTTTAGCTGCGTAACTTCGTCTTTCGCGCGCGCGTCAACATTGGCGCAAGCCCAAAGTTCATTCCCGTTTTCATCGTAAAGAACAATTCCTTCTCTCATACAAGTTGTGGATACTGCCGAGATTTGCCGCGCTTCTATTCCTGTTTGCGCCAATACTTCTTTAATACAGGCACATGTCAATTTCCAATTACCATCCCAGTCAAAATCCATGCTCCCGGGGAAGCGCGGGTCTTCATTGTGTTTCCATTCTTTTTGGACACAGCCAATTTGGTTGCCATCGGAATCGAAGATTATAGAGCGGACACTGCCGGTTCCGGCGTCTATCGCCATCAAATAATTCATATTGATAATTATACAATTATATTTTATAATTATCAAATAAATTATTAAGTGAGGGTGTATTATGGCAGATAAAGAAGGATTAAAAGTTCAAAAAAATTATCATATTGATGTTCCATTTAAGACAAACGGTAATTTTCATGTAAAGGGCGCCGCGAACCTTGATTGGGGAATGAAAAAACACCTGACAAATATTTTTAACCCAAAAACCGGCAACACTGTTATGTTCGCTTTTGATCACGGTTATTTCATGGGGTCGGTTTCCGGTCTTGAACGCCTTGATATTTTAATCCCTCAATTAATGGATCATGTTGATGTATTGATGGCGACAAGAGGCGCTCTTCGTACCTGTGTAAAACCGAATTTCAAAAAAGGTATCGCTTTGCGTGTTTCGGCAGGTTCGTCAATGATTAACGAAGATTTAAGCCATGAACTTGTATCAGTTGATATCGAAGATTCTATACGCATGAACGCGGACTGTTTGGCGGTTCAAACTTTTATCGGAGCTGATGGTCAACTTTCCAGTATTGATAATTTATCAAAAGTTATAAACGCGGGCAATCGTTACAGTATTCCAACTCTTGGCGTTATCGCTGTTGGAAAAAACATGGAAAGAACAGCCCAATATTTTAAACTCGCTACACGCATTGTAGCAGAGCTTGGAGCGCACATTATTAAAACTTATTATTGTGATGATTTTGAAGAAATAGTCGCCGCCTGTCCCGTTCCAATAGTCGTAGCCGGCGGAAAAAAACTCGCCGAAAAAGACGCTCTGACAATGGCATATAAATCGATACAAGGCGGCGCGCGAGGTTTAGATATGGGCAGAAATATTTTCCAGAGCAATCATCCTGTAGAAATGGCAGACGCCATCGGAAAAATCGTTCACAAAAAATATACTGACAAAGAAGCTTGGGAATATTTCCGCGAAAAAACGAAGTAGATATAAGACTTTACAACGTACAAGCGGAGCATGTTTTTGTTCAGAAATGTATGCCTAAAGATTTTACTTGGGGTCCTGTCAGAGGTCAAAAACGCCATGCAGGCATGTCATTTTTACCTCTGCCACCCCTCAAGTATTTTATTGAGCATACATTTCTGATTATCATTGATTAACTTGCTCCGCCTGTAAAAAGAAAGTTATAATAAATTGACAAATTTGATAACCGTTACTATCAAGTCTTTTTGCTGTTCACCTATTGCAATGGAATAAAACTTGAAGGATCTGTTTCAAAATCTTTCATTCTTTCGTTAATCATTTCAACTTCTTCAGGGGTTGCTGCTTCAATAACTGGTTTCCAGTAATCGTTAGCTAAAAAAAACAAAAGCGGTTTTATTGCTGGTAATGATCGATCTGGTAAAGTATCAATCATAGTATGTAATTCATTTCTTAATACTGCAGTTGTCATCTTTTATTCCCCTTATTTTTCTTCTTGTATACTTGACCTCTTGGATCAAGATGTGTAACAAATATATGATCGTCTCTATACCGAAATAATGCACGATAGCTTCCAATTGTTAGTCTAAAATAACCAGGCTGTCCTGATATTGGTTTAATATCTCCTTCTGGTGGCTCTTTTTCCAATCCTTTTAATGCTGTTTTTATATGCCCTTTATCAGGTTCATTAAGTCGGTCAAGGTATTTTCCCGGTATTTTATGAAGTAAAACCTGCATACTGTTTTATTGTATAGTAATGATTATAACATCGTCAAGTTTTATTCAAAACACTTAGCATTGTGTCAAAGGTTAAGAGTGCTGGATTGCTTTACACAACCACCTTGATCGCTGCCACAGACGCTGTCAAGTCTTTTTGCTGTTCACCTTGTAATGATATTAACTGCTACATTTATAGGAACGTTTAAATGTAGCAATTTGTTATTTTTAGGAAATTCCTGTAATTATTGATTTTTTCCTATTTCCTTCTATATATGCAAGTTAAAAAAGCCCACTTTTTCATGATTTTATACACTTTTTTATAATCTTATATTGCTACATTTAAACGTTGGTTTATTTGTAGCAACAAGGATGGAATTATGAAAAGTAAAATTAAATTTTTTGGCAGTTTTTTTCTTGTGGTAGTAATTGGATTTACATTTATAACTTGTGATCCTGAAGGTGGCGATCCTGCTTGTACTCACATTGCAGGAAATACACCACCTTGTACAACAGCTCAATCATGTACAAAATGTGGGAATATTTTACAAGCAAAACTTGGACACGATCATATTAGTAGTCTAATTTGTAAAAGAGATGGATGCGATCATCAATACGCACTAGGCGACACAGGACCCGCAGGAGGGAAAATCATATATGTAGCTCCAACAGGTTTTACTGTAACAAGTACAACTTCCGCGTTTACAACGTATACCGCTTATTATATTGAAGCCGCTCCAACAAACGCGGGATCATCTATAAGATGGTCTACTCAATCATCATCCCCATTTCCAAATGTAACTGGAACTTTAGAAACTATTGGTTCAGGCAGAAATAATACAGCTCTTATTATAGCGGCAGAACAAACAGCTCATCCATCTAATGCATATATTTATGCGGCGTTAGCGTGTGATAATTACTCTGTTGCAAGTTTTAATGATTGGTTTTTACCTAGCCGAAATGAATTAAATCAACTGTATCTAAGACGAGCTGATTTTAGCATAACAACTGGCCTTTTCTGGTCTTCCTCGCAGGTCGATTTCGATTACGCCTGGAGGCAGAATTTCGACAATAGTGTTCAGATCGGCAACGGCAAGAACGGCAATCATGTTGTCCGTGCTGTTCGGGCTTTCTAGGTTGGGAAACGGTGACAGGCACCGTTTTAACTTGAATGGTACCTTTTTTGATTTTGAACAGGCGGAGCAGGGGCTGGGCAGAAAAACATTTCCGGAGCTCCCTGCGGCAGGAGACATGTAAATAAATAATGAAAATTAGAGAGAATAAAAGTCCTGCGTCTAAAATGCGTATAGCTTTCTTGGGTAAATAATTATTTTTTCATTTTAGATACAGGATGGCTCCGAAAGCAGGTTCTTCCGGAGTTTTTCTGAACAGAAACATGCTCCGCCTGTGTAAATATTATTTACATATTAATCCGTGTCCATACCGAAGGTATGCAATCCGCGGACAATCACGTTAAACACTTTGCGGCGCTTCAGTATTATTTGGTCCAAAACCTTTGATCAAAACAAGCGGTTCTACAGGGCTTGTGTTGGTAATAGTAATTCCATTTTTCGCGGCGTCTTCTGATACAAAAAATTCGTCGGCGCTTTGCTGACCAAAACGCAACATTCCCGGCGCTTCGCAATGATGTACGCCGAACTTGCCGTGTCCCTGTGTGAAAATGACGCTGTATGCGGCAGGTTCTTTTATTGTTACTGTTTTACCCGGATTTACGGATAATTCCTTCGCGCAGAAATATCCTTCGTTTGCGTAAGAAATCCATTTTTCTTCGTAGTCTGAATTTTTTACAATGGAAATTGGGGGCCTTCCGAATCGTTTTTTGTAATGCGGGTCTGTATTTTTTTCCCAGTCAAGCAGGCTAAAGATATAATCGATGTCGTCCTTTTTGTCCGCAGGGCATTCGCCGTTCATAAATTCTCTTGGATATGTTACACCGGAAACAACGTTTTCATGAACAGAATTAACATCGCCGTTCCAGTTAAGTTCGTATGTCATCACTGAGCCGGGCGCGTGAATAACGCCGGCGGGTGAATACCAGCCTGATCCTAATTCAATGCGCCACGCGCGTGAAAGTTCTGTTATACGAGTGTCGCCTTTGTTGTAATCACGCAAGCGCTGTTTTACCTCTTCCGGTTTTGTATCCGGGTCGTAACCGAAATATGTCGCGTTCATTTCGCCCGTGTGGCTTGCGAACTGATGCGGAAAATAATAACATTCGGGTTTTCCAAGTTTGCCGACTCTCGCGGCTGCTTCCATATCAAGGTGAAGATGGTGGAATAAGGGAGTGTTAAGATCATAAAATTTGGAAAAAACAGGAAAGCCGCTGTATTTATCCATCAGTTCTTTGCCGATTATATTAACACCTAACACTTCGATTGCTTCTTTAAGACTGAACTTTTCATCGTTATTGTAATCGACAGCGACAAAACTTAATCCTTCTGTTGGACCTGCAAGGGGTCCGTTTTGGGCGATATTTGTAGAAGCCATCCAGCGTTCTTTTATGGAACCGCGCTGGAGCCCGTACGCGAAATAATCATCCGGGTGAAGACGCAGGCGTCTTCCTTCGACACCAAATGGACGCGGTATAAAATTCGGATTAAGGCGTAAAACACCTTCTCCCTTTTTTAATGTGGTTTCGATTAGATTTTTATCAGCCATGTTTTCCTCCAGTTTTTTTCATTATATCACATATACTAAATATCTTCAAATCTGATACCTTCGCCGGAAGGTATAAAGTTTTTTGCGGTTCTTCCTTCGATTTCTTTTTCCCAAACTGGTTCAAGACCGGGACGAAGGATTTTTTCTGTTCTTAAAACAGCATAATCCTGTTTAGTAATTTTTTCACCTTTTTGAATGTCTCTAAGCGCGTGAATCGAACGGTTAGTTAAACGGTAGTTCGTTTCTTCTGAAGGAGCCAGTTTTTTTACGCCGTTTCCTAAAATCCGCTGTATTAAATCCTTGCCTCTTTCATTACTATAATGAGCGATTATTTCGTCTGAATTAATTCGCGCGGCTTGCCGGATGGCTTTTGTCAATTTAAGAAAATCACCGGGTTCCAAAGCTATAGGGTCGTCTAAACCAGGGTCGTTTCTGGAAAGGCAAAAATGTTTTTCGATTACACAGGCTCCCATACTTATCGCCAGGGAAGGAACAAGCTCAGGGTCTAAACTATGGTCGCTAACCCCGACAGATACACCAAAAATCGCCGCGAGGTTTGGTAAAACCCGCAAGTTGTAATCAATTTCCGGCGCTGGGTACGAAGTAACACAGTGGAGGAGACATACATTATTTAACCACGAACCACACGAACCTTTAAGTTGCTTTATTTCCTTGGTTACCTTTGCGTCTTTGCGTCTTGGCGTGATCTCTTCTCGGAAAATATTAATTGCATTTTCGATGTCCGCTAAACGGGAAACACCCGTAGAAAGTAACACTGGTACTTCCCAAGCTGCGATATCTTCCAATAAACTTGTAAAATTTAACTCTGGAGACGCTATTTTTACCATTTTTGGCTGTAAACTTCTTAAAATAGAAGCGCTTTTTAAACCAAATGGGGTACAAAGAAATAAAACCCCCTTATTTTCGGTATATTTCTTGATTTCTTCGTAGAATTCTAGCGGCATTTCCAGTGATTTAAATTGGTCGTATAACCTGATCATACCTCCGGGAAGGGGGACTTCTCCTGTATTTGGATGGAGAATTTCATCCGCGAAGACCATTTGGAACTTGACACAGCCGGCGCCCGCTTCGGCAGCGGCGGATATCATTTCTTTGGCTTTAATTAGGTCGCCATTGTGGGAGGTACCAAGTTCAGCGATAATAAGCGGATTCCCTGGGGAATAGTTTTTACCATCAATATTTATGGAAAATCTTTCGTTTTCATTCATACAAGTACTCGACATATTGTAAAAGTTTTTGTATACTATAGCAAGTTATATATAAATAGGAGGCTTTTATGATAAGCATATCTTGTGACATTTGCAGGAAAAAAATGGATGAAGTAGTTACCGACAGAACGTTCTTTTATTACGCTAACCGCAGCATGTGTGAATCCTGTAAAGATAATTTGGAATATTCAGTTAAACCGCAAGTAAGAGCAAAAGAACCTTTTTCAATGGAATGGTATGAAAAACTTATGCGCGATACACTTGATAAAGCCGCTCAGAAGGGTAAATTTTAATTCGGTTATTGTTCTTGAAGGACTGATATTTTCTCATCCTATTAATTAAGGAGTTACTATGTCGGGTCACAGTAAGTGGGCAACGATTAAACACGCTAAAGGCGCCGCGGACGCGAAACGCGGTCAAATGTTTACTAAGTTAATTAAAGAAATTTCCATCGCCGCGAGAATGGGTGGCGGGAGTTTAGACGGAAATCCTCGTTTACGTACCGCTATTCTTAAAGCCAGAGGCGCTAATATGCCCAAAGATAATATCGACAGGGCTATTAAAAAAGGTACAGGCGAACTTGAAGGCGTAAACTACGAAGAACTTGTTTATGAAGCTTACGCTCCCGGCGGTGTCGCTATTTTTATAGAAGTTTTAACTGACAATAAAAACCGCGCCGCCGCGGATATCCGCAATATTCTAACGCGGGCAGGCGGACAGCTTGCTACGTCCGGCTCTGTTTCCAGGCTTTTCAAACGGCAGGGAGTAATTACAATGGACGGTGAAAAATATACCGAAGATGCTGTTATGGAAGTAGCGCTTGAAGGCGGAGCTGAAGATGTTTCATTAATGGAAGGAATTATTGAAGTTACTTCCGCTCCTGAAGATTTTGAAAGTGTAATGAATGCTCTTCAGACAAAAGAATTTGAAACCATGAGCGCGCAAGTAAGCATGGTCGCCGAAGCGGAAGTTACATTAGACAATGATGGAACGGCTAAAGTTTTAAAGTTGATTGATAAACTTGAAGAAAACGACGATGTGCAAAACGTTTATACCAATATAGCGATTCCGGATGGATTTGACGCCGGCGCCTAGAAATGCGGCGTATCTTGGGTATTGATCCCGGTCTCGCGAGTACCGGATGGGGTGTTTTAGACGATTTAAACGGAAAAATTAAATATATCGATCACGGTATTATTACTACAAAGGCGGACTGCCAAAGAGCGGATCGCCTTTTTTTTATTTTACAATTTATACGTTCAATTATTGAAAAATATAAACCAACAGAAGCCGCTATAGAAACTTTATACTTTGGCAAGAATGTTTCCAGCGCGATTCCTGTCGCTGAAGCGCGCGGGGTTATATCCGCCGCGATAGCGGAAAAGGGTTTAAAACTGCATGAATTTACACCTAACTCCATTAAAACAGGAGTGGTTGGTACAAGCAAAGCGGATAAAAAACAGGTTCAGCAGATGGTAAAAATCTTTTTAGGGTTGGATGAAATTCCAAAACCTGATCACGCGGCGGACGCTCTTGGTGCCGCTATTTGCGCGATTAATTACAAAAAACTAACGCCCGTTAGTTAACGCCGTTTTTAACGCCGTTTATTTAACGCAATGTTCTTAATAATTCACGCAATTCCGGGTTTGCCGCGCTTTCGGTTGACGGTCTGGTTGATCTGTTTGTTTGTAAAATAACTTCGTCTCCGGGTTCGATTCGATCAAAAAAACCGATTCTTTCTATGTTTCCTATCGCTATCTCTTCATCAACATTTGTTATCGTAAGTCTGCCGACAAGTTCGTCATCATTGTAAACAAGAGCTATACCTTCATTGGATATTTGAGGCCGTCCTCGTTTTACTATATCGTAAACCGCGTTTTGTTGGACACCGTCCGCTCTGCCTTTATTTATAAGTGCCTGTCCCTGTCTTCTAACTAGAAGGCTGCCTCTTATAGGCATTGAGGTTGAAAGCTGTGATACTATTCCTCTTGACGCGTCACGCAGTCTGTCGGAACCTGTTCTGAATGTATGAAATGTTCCCGCGAGTGAACCTGTTCTGCCTGTAAAAAGTTCGGCTTTTATGGAAATATCACGTTCATTTTCCGAAACGGAAACAAGTATAAAATAATCGGCGCCGCCTTCTCTTGCCTGTCTGAAAGCCTGAGAAAATGTCGCTTGACGCAATTCAAGCTGTAATGGCGTAATATTGCGATCGTGAACAAGCAATTCCCTTATGACGCCCGCGGCGACGGAACCGGCGTCGGCGTGGTAAAAGCTTGATTGTCCCGCAAGCGCGAATACGGCAACATTCCAGTACCTTTGCGCGACATCAACGGGATTAATCTGCCATTGTCTGAAAAGCGCGTTGGATAAAAGTGAATTGTACGCTTCGACAGCGTCGTTAATGGCTCTGTCCGCTAAACCCTGATCCTGAATAAAAAGAAGTTCTTCAAGGTATCGGGCAGGGTAGCCTTGCAGTCTAATCAGTTCGGCGTATTCGCGTCTGTCCGCGGCGAATGGATTTAATCTTAACCCCCTGCGGTATTCAAACAATGATTGTTCAATCATGTTGCGCTGGCGGAAATTTCTTGCCCTGTTAAAATGCCATGTCGCGAATCTGACACGGCGCGGATCTTCCAGGTTTGTAGAAGAGATAATTGTTTCTTCCAGAATCGCGCGTATAAATTCATCATGTTCGTTTATTGTTATAGCTGTAGAAAGAACGGTTATCGCTTCCTGAAAGCGTCCCATTCTGATAAAAGATAATCCTTTTAAATACCACGCGCTCATATCCTGCCTGTTATTCGCGATCGCGATATCACACAAACGGGACGCTTCCTCATATTCTCCGTTACGGTAACGAAGTGTTGCCATAAGTGATTGCGACGGCTGATGACCCGGTCTGTAATAAAGAGCCCGTTGCGCGAAACGTATCGCGTCTGTAACTCTATTATTCATCGAATAAATATAAGCCGCGTAATAATAAACGCGGTAATCGCCGGGATGCTGGCGCAGAGCGTTATTGATATGGGTAACAGCCGTTTCACCGTCTCCAAGAGAAAGGGTAACAAGAGCGAGCGAAATTAAAAGACGGCGATCGTCAGGGAAACGGCGTACAGCGTCACGGTAACGAAGCATTGCTTCTGAGGGCCTGTTTCTCGCGATCTCGAGTTCTCCCGCCGCGAATAACGCTTCCCTGTTATACGGTTCTACCGCGAGTATTTGATTTACAAGCGTTGACGCTGTATCAAGATGGCCAAGCGCTATTAATATAAAAACTTCAAGGTTCGCGATTGACATATTGGTTCTCGAAAGCTGCCTTGCCCGTCTTACCCAATTTAGGGCTTCGTCAAATTCCGCGAGTTCGTAGTAACATTCGGCTAAAGCCGCAGTACCCTCGGCATGAGCGGGATTAATTCTTATACATTCAAGTAAGGATTCGATAGCGGAATACCAGTTTTCGTCCGCCATGTGGGATTTGCCGCGTTCAAAATGCGCCACAGCCGCAGGTACCTGCGCCTCAATGGAAACTGGAAATAATGAAATTACAAACAAAATAGTAATAAGAATTATCGGAAATTTAATCACACGGAGACACGGAGACACGGAGTTAATAAATAATGATCTTTGTGTTCTCTGTGCCTTTGTGCCTCTGTGTGAGGTTATTCTACATAAATTCATTTCCCCCCTCCCTAATTACAAAACAATCATTCCTTCTTGTGCGTTACTATTTTAATTGAATTGATTTTATGCCCATCCATTTCCTGAATGATAAAATCATAATCCTTATATTCGATTTTTTCGTTTTTAACAGGTATCTTGCCGAAAAGATCAAAAACAAAACCGCCTAGTGTGTCAAAATCATCAACAGGAAGAGAAAGCCCTGTTTCTTCGGCAAGGAACCCGAGATTTACCCTTGCATCGCACAGCCAAATACCCTGGCCAAGTTCAACGACATCGTCAGTTTCGTGATCGAACTCATCCTGTATATCGCCGATTATTTCTTCGATTATATCTTCCATAGAGACGATGCCTGACACCCCGCCGTATTCATCAACTACTACCGCTATGTGAACTTTTTTGCGGCGCAGTTCCCGTAATAGATCGTCGATGTGTTTTGAAACAGGAACGAAAAACGGCTTTCTTACAAGAGCGTTTATTTCAAAAGGTTTATCGTTAACAAGTATTTTTAATACATCTTTAACATGTAAAATACCAATGACATTATCTACTGTGTCTTTATAAACGGGAAAACGCGAATGTTCGCTTTCGCATATTTTTTTTAATAATTCTTCTTTTGAATCATCGGTTGAAAGAAAAACGGTGTCGGTTCTTGGAACCATAACTTCTTTTACAGTTGTATCGGATAATTCCACGATACCACGAATCATCTGTTTTTGATCTTCTTCAAGTTCCTTTATAGCCTGTGAATTTATTTTAAAAGGGGTTTTCAATTTTTATCTCCGTTACGAAGCGGTATTATTATTTCGTCATTTAATTTGTTCAGAATCTCCTCCTGTAATTTAAGCATTGGTTCATTTGAATCAATTGTTTCATGATCCATTCCGTCTAAGTGCAGGATACCATGAATTAATAGTCTGCGTAACTCCTCATCTTCGGGTATTTGGAAATATTTGGCGTTTTCCCGCAATGAATCCAGAGAAATTACGATATCTCCCGGTAAATAGACGTTTTTGCCGTCTTTTGTAATTGTTTCGCCCAGATTAAACGATAGTATATCGGTTGGTTCGTTTTTATCCCTGTATTGGTTATTAAGCTCTTTTATTTTTGCGTCTGTGCAAAAAACGACAGAAAGATCCCAATTATCGCGGTTTATTTCATTAAGTACTTTAAGGGAGTAATTACAGGCATTTGAACTCCATGTTGGCAGAATACACCCGTCAGCGTTGATAGTAACATTATTCATCTTTAATATCCTTTTGATTTTCCTTTTGCTGTTTTGGATATTCTATTCTGGAATGATAATATCCCGCGAGTATTCTTACAAAAGCTTTTTTAATTATTTCTAATTCACGGAAAGACAGATCTGATTCCGATAATTGACCGTGATCGATTTTCGCTTCAAAAAGCTGTTGGATAAATTTTTCGATTTTTGGCGCTGTAGGTTTAATTAATGTCCTGACAGCGGCTTCCGTGATATCCGCGAGCATGACAATAGCCGATTCTTTTGAATGGGGCGGAGTGCCGGGATATGAAAAGTCCTCGGAGTTTACAGTAACTGGCCTCCCTGCGGTCGGCGAGCTTGTGGAAGTTGATTGTAAACGCCGCGAGTGCGCGGCTTGCGCTTCATTCTCAGTGGCTTTATTGTAAAACCATGAAATGATCGAATTACCGTGATGTTCGGCGATTATCGAAATTACATCGTTGGGGAGACCAAGACC